>JABSPW010000048.1 GCA_013214285.1 Halioglobus sp.
GCCTGCTCGAGATCATTCTTGCGACCCCAGCGGCTGCGTGCCTGCTCGAGATCATTCTTGCGACCCCAGCGGCTGCGTGCCTGCTCGAGATCATTCTTGCGACCCCAGCGGCTGCGTGCCTGCTCGAGATCATTCTTGCGACCCCAGCGGCTGCGTGCCTGCTCGAGATCATTCTTGCGACCCCAGCGGCTGCGTGCCTGCTCGAGATCATTCTTGCGACCCCAGCGGCTGCGCGCCTGCTCGACGCCATTCGACTGACCCCACTTGTACCCGCCGCGCACAGCATCCTGTTCACTGACGACTCGCGCAGCATTGGCATCCGGCGCCACGCTCTTCTGTCCCCACTTATATCCCGCAGGAACATCGCCGCTGTATTGCTCTGAGGCGGCAAGCGCATGACTCACGCGATGCACCAGGCTACTGGACTTTTCGCTAACGCTGGTGTTTGCAGCCTGACTCTTCGCGAACGACGGCGCGTTCGCCGAGATCGCCAATGCAAAACTTGCAACACCAGCAAATCCTATCAATTTGAAAGTATTCATAATGGTTCCTGCCTTCTGGAAAGATTCCGCCACAACATCGCTGTGACGCGGTTCTCTAATTCAGACCTCATTGAGAATCTGCTTCGCATTGTCGAGTCGCAATGCTTGACGTCATTAAACGAATTGATCGGGGGGAAATGAAGGTTGCGGGTGCCCCTTTTGGGTCAGCTAGGGGAGACGCGCCAAAAAGGTCTGCGTTGAAGAGTTAAGAAAGCTCTTTAAGCTAATGATTTAAATATTAATCAAAATTGAGGCAGCCTCGCCATTGGCTTACTGACCCGGGCAGGTCAGCGTTGGCGGCCATGAGGTCATTGGTCAGCACCACGCCCTTTAAGGCGTCCAATGGCCGTTTTTTCCTCGACATAGATCGTCTGCCAGTCGATGGGTGACACCGCTGCCTCGGGTAGCACCGCTGCCCGCGGCAAGCGCTCGATGTGGTCCTTGACGCCCCATTTACGGCGGTTGCTCATACCCTTTTCACTGGGGGTCGCCGACATCGCACCATCCAGGCCAGGCAGGGTGGCGCTGCCATCGTCGGCGACCTCGGCAGGTCCCAGCAACGGTTCACTATCACCGCCGCGCGCCGCCGGCAGTTCGCACTCGGGGCGACCCAGCGTCACCGCCCGGGTCGCCATGACGTATCCATGCCCCTGCTGAAACGGGCTGTAGGCCAGGGTGCCATCCCGGTTGATAGCGGGCTCTGCACTGGTGATTAATTTGCACTTGAGTTGATCCGGCGACAACTCCGGCTCCAATTGGACCAGCAGCGCGAGAATCCCGGAGACCAGCGCACTCGCCTGAGAAGAGCCTGTAGAAACGAACTCTCCTGTGCGCAAAATATCCTCGGGCTGCTCTTGGGCCAACTGCGACTCCGGCCGGATCAGGCCCGTCATATGCCCTCCCAGGGCAACGATATCGGGCTTCACGTGGCCACTGGGCGTAGGCCCTCGCGACGAGAAATCGGGAATATAGTCGTCGTCTCGGGTCTCTGGGGTCCAGGAGTCGGTGACTGCGCCTACGGTAATAATCGTCGGCAGGTTTCCAGGTGACCCTACTGTACCGGGTTCAGGCCCTTCGTTACCGGCGGCCGCGACGACGGCGATACCATTGGACCAAGCCTGCTCTGCGGCCTGGTTTACCGGGTCTTGCCAGAAAGGCCACCGCGGTGTCTGCGCGAAAGACAGGTTCATGACGCGGATGTTGAGGGTCTCCCGATGATCGACAACCCACTGTATGGCGCGCACAATATCCAGCAGGTGGGCCAACCCTTCCCGATCAAGCACTTTGACCGCGACCAGCGATGCATCGGGCGCAACCCCCTTGTATGTTCCGGTGGGCTTGCCATCGCGCATAGCGGATTCACTGTTAACTATAATGCTCGATATGTGTGTGCCGTGGCCACTTTCATCGAGTACTTGGCCTCCCACCGCATCAGTCAAAGCGTCGTAGCGGCCGATTACGCGGTTCCTGCCTTGCGTATCGCGGGTGAGCGCATCGTGCTCCCATAAGCCCGAGTCGATCACTGCTACAGTCACTCCCCTGCCGGTCACCCCCTGCCGGTGGAGCGCTTCCACACCAGACACGCTGTTGTAGTAGTAGTCACCATCATTATTGACGTATCCGGGTACCAATTCATCAGAGCACCCCGCAACAAAACTCACGTCCAGATCGAAGTCACTTTGCCGCGGCACAGGCACCACTGGTTGCGCCATTCGAACATGTAATTCACTGCGGTCTTTAATTGCGGGGCCGCGGGCATCGGCGAATGCAACCGATACGGTGCCATCCGCGGCGTGCCGCAACAGTTTTGAGTCAAGCTCTTTACCACCGATAGAAATCGATTCAACCTGCCCCAAAGCAGGCGGCCACGACAATTTCAGACTCTCCAGTATCGCTAGCTCCTCGCGTTTGTTATACAGTTCCCAGCGGAAGCCGTCCGGAGTGAAATCAAGTTCGATATGACCTCGCACCCTGCAGGGCGCATCATCTTCCTCTTCTTCTGGGCTCTCGCTTGGCGCCAAGTCATCTATATAGCGGCTTATAAACGGCGACTGCAGGACCCGGTCTAACTGCGCCGAGGTCATCGTCGCACCCACCGCATCGATGATATGGAGCTCGTGTGTGACGTCTCCACCCACTCGCTTCACCAGCGCAGCAAGCTCTGCTGCAGAGGACCCTTGTAACATCACCTGCAACAAACGAGGCTCCTCCGCACGAACAGCCAGACAGAACAACAGGCTGAAAACGGCGCCGGTGAAAGAGATACGGTCCCTCATCAGGGTATAAGCGATTGGAGTTCAGTGCCCAGCGACAGATTGGATCTGCTCGAGGAAGTTGGTCTGCAACATGTTGGGAACATCCTCAGGATACATGGGGCGGGCGAAATAAAATCCTTGCAATAAGTCACACCCTCTGCCGAGCAGATAACAGAGCTGACTCTCTGTTTCAATGCCCTCGGCGATCACTCGCAGATTGAGAGTTTTCGCTAACGCCAGAATAGCATCGATGATTGCAGCCCCATCCGGAGTTTCCAGATCAGAGATAAAACTGTGATCGATCTTAAGCGTGTCAATCGGAAATCGTTTCAGATAACTCAGTGAGGAATAACCGGTACCGAAATCATCCACTGCAAGGTCTAGACCTAATCCCTTCAGCGCGCGCAATTTTTCGATATTGATTTCCGCATCGTTCATGATCGCACTTTCCGTCAGCTCAAGCTCCAGGCGCCCCGGCGCCAGACCTGAATCGGCGAGGAATCCGGCGATCCGCTCATGCAGATTATTCTGGTTAAACTGCAGCGGAGAAATGTTTACGCAAACACGGAAACCGCCTAAACCCAGCGTTTCCCAGTAGTGGCAGTGGCGGGACACCTCACCCATGACCCACTCACCCAACTCGACAATCTGCCCTGTACTTTCCGCCACAGGTATGAATTCTTGTGGCGAGACCATACCGCGTTTGGGGTGTTTCCAGCGCACCAGAGCCTCCATGCTCACCACCTCGCCAGTCGTGGAGTCAACCTGAGGCTGATAACGCAACTCGAGCTGATCATCGCGCATCGCGTCGCGCAGTTCTTCTTCCATCTTCAGCTGTTCTACCGCGCGAGCATTCATTTCCTCATTATAAAAGCGGTAACATGCCCTGCCCTCCGCTTTCGCCACATACATAGCAGTATCTGCATTTCGAATCAGTGTGTCGGGATCTCTGCCATCCTGCGGATACAAAGCGATACCGATACTGGGGGTGACCACCGGATTATGCGACTGCAACGAAATAGGTTCAGAAAGGCTGTCCAGAATACGTCTTGCAACTTTTTCGATGTCGGTAACATAGGCGACGTCAGACAATACCACAGTGAATTCATCACCGCCGAGGCGGGCGATTTCAGTGGCACCATCGGTGCCCGTTATCTCCTGCGCACTGGAATCAGAAAAATAATTGATCGCATCCTCCTCCCGTAACTCCATCGTCAGTCGTTTGGCTATCTCTACCAGCAGGCTGTCACCCCTGCTGTGGCCAATGGAGTCGTTGATGCGCTTGAAATGATCGAGATCGATAAAAAGCAAGGCAGCGGACGTCTTGTGTCGCTGACTGCGCTTGAGCAAACGGCTCAACTGCTCGTTAAAACTGCGCCGGTTAGGCAAGCTGGTGAGCGGGTCATAATAGGCAAGGTAACGAAGCCTGTCCTCTTGACGCTTGAGGGAGTTGAAAGCATTGCTGGCCCTCAGCATATACTGCACGTCGCGACCCAACAGCGACCAATTCACTGGCTTGGTCTTGTATTGGGTAGCACCCGCTTCAAAGCCCTGGTCGATCGACGCCCGGTCATCAGAGCCGGTAACGATCATGATAGGTATTGATTCCCCCTGCGGCATATCACGAATGCGCATGCAGGCCTCAAGTCCAGTCATTCCAGGCATCTCTACGTCGAGAAACACCAGATCAGGGCGCTCCTTCACAAAAACATCAATGGCTTCAAAGCCATTCGCCGCCTCCACCACGACCATGTTTTCCGCTTCCAGGCACTGGCGGGTCAACATACGAACGTTCTGGTCGTCGTCGACGACCAGAATTTTTGCCTGGTGGAATGTGCTATCAGTCGTCAGCATTTGCCGCAGGAAATAATGCGTACCGTGTGTTATCTAGGCTATCATTACCAGCGGCTCTCGACCAGTGTGATTAGAACAATTGAGCCCTTCAGTCGGGTTGATCCAGATCCGAAAAATTACCGCAAGGAGAAGTAACTGGGGCGATGCATTTCCACCCAGCGGGATTACTCAAGTTGCTGGTGCCGGCCGCAATCGTTGCTGCTGTACTGATTGGCCGTGCCTATATCGGTCTGCTGGAAAACGACCTGCGCATCATCATCGATTACCTGCCTTACCTCATATGTGCGATTGTGATGTTAATGACCCTGCTGTTCAGCCGCAGTCGATTGATGCTAGCGGCATTGGGTATCGCGGCCTTCTATTGGACAGTGCAGGAGCATCTGCAGGTAAGACTTACAGAACATGACGCACTGCAAGTCTATCTGTCTCTGAGTCTTACACTACCGGTGTTGACGCTCTTTCTCCTGTTGGCTCCCGAACGCGGGACCGGGAACGTAAAGGCCTTTTTACTATTGACTGTATTCCTTATGCTGACCGCGCTGTGCATGCAGCTGGGCCCGTGGCTTTACGGACTGAATGACGTCACCCAGGATTACTACCGTCCGCAACGGACAGCCGGGTATATTTTGTCATTCGGTGCCAGCTTGCTGGTCGCGCTGGTCGGACTGGTCGGTGCACTGCTACTGTGTGTGCGCGACGAAGAGGTCGATGCGGCCCTGTTGAGTGCGTTCGTCGCGCTCTACCTGTCTCTGGCGCTTCTGCACGTCCAGCATGTGTCGGTTGCCATGAGCTCAGCGGCCGCGCTTTGCCTCGTGTGGGGGCTGTTACGCAGCTCCCATTCCATGGCCTACCGCGACGAGTTGACCGGCCTGCCGGGACGTCGGGCACTGAATGAAAGATTGCGGATGCTCAGTAACCGTTACAGTATCGCGATGCTCGACGTCGATCACTTCAAACGCTTCAACGATACCTACGGACACGATGTTGGCGATGAGGTTCTGCGGCTCGTCGCATCGCGCATTCGACGGGTCGGCGGCGGCACCGCCTATCGGTATGGTGGAGAAGAGTTCTGCGTGGTGTTCCCCCGCACGAATGTAGAATCCGCGGCAGCACAGCTTGAGCAGGTACGCGAAGCCATCGCCAACTATAGCATGTCAATCCGTAACCGCAGCCTGCGACCGGCACGCGCGCGTGAAGGTTCCAAGCGCCGCGGCGCTACCCGTATCGGCAGCAGCCAGGTCTCGGTCACCATCAGCGGCGGCGTCGCCGAGCGCAGCAATGCAGCGCCCGATGCAGACGCTGTGGTTGTGCAAGCAGACAAGCTGCTGTACCGGGCGAAGAAAGCGGGACGGAATCGCATCGCCTACGAGTAAATCAGGTCAACAGGTTTTCGCGCCGCTTCAGACCCTGCTCCTGCACGAAGCGAGGCAGTTTTTGCAAGGGAATTGCCGGGCTGTAATAGAAGCCCTGCACCTGATGACATTTCTGCTGCCGCAAGAATTCGACCTGCTCATGGGTCTCGGCGCCCTCCGCTACCACCAGCATATTGAGGCGACGTGCCACCTCGATAATCATCGTACAGACAGCCTCCTGGTGCACATTGTGCGGCAGGTCGCGGACGAAACAGGCGTCAATTTTAAGCGCCGAGATCGGCAGTTCTGTCAGGTGTGTCAACTGGGAAAAGCCTGTTCCAAAATCATCCAGTGAAAAAGAAATGCCCAGTTCACGCAACTCATCCATACGCGCTTTGATCCCATCGGGACTCTTCAACAGCGTGGACTCCGTCAATTCAAATTCGATGCGAGCGGCATTCGCACCGCTGCGGCTGATAATATCCTTCACAATCTCGACAAAACGGTCGTCCTGTATCTGAGAGAAGGAAATGTTGACCGCAACATCCACGTCAGACATTTTTTGCTCTTCCAGCCAGACCTGTGCGGTACAGGCATGCTGAATCACCTGATAGCCGATCGATTTCATCAAACCCATGTCTTCACAGGCGGAAATAAATTCGCCTGGAAGCACGAGACCACGTTCTGGGTGATTCCAGCGTAACAGCGCTTCAAGACCCACCAGGTGACCGCTAGCCAGGTCGATGCGCGGCTGGTAATGCAGTTCAAATTGGTTCTTGCGCACAGCAGTGCGCAGCTCCGCGGCGAGTGAGTTATTGCCCGCGTTGTCAAAGGTCAGCCTCTCTGAGTAACGCACGACATGGCCACCACCGACACTCTTTGCCTGCTGCATGGCATTGCGAGAGTGCTCTACCAGATCGGAAAACTCGGTGCCATCGTCTGGGTAGATCGCTGCGCCGATACTGGCCTCTACCGCCACCTGCTGGTCACTGAGAATCATGGGCGCCGAGATGGACTTGAGCATCTTCTCAGCAATCAGTTCCACATCTGCCGCTGAACTAACATCCTCTAAAACCACAGCAAACTCGTCTCCGCCCAGCCGTGCAATACTATCAGAGCTGCGCATTTTGTTGATGAGACGGCGCGAGATGGATTTGATCATAATGTCACCATCCGCCTCGCCGTAATGATCGTTGACGTGGGCGAACTGGTCGATATTGATGTACAAAAGTGCCGTATTGAAGCCATAGCGCTCCGAGCGCCCCATGGCACGCTCAAGGTGCGCGCGGAAACCTACCCGATTTAACGCCCCCGTCAGCGCATCCCGATTGGACAGCTGACGAATCTGCTCTTTCGCCTGGTTCAGCTGAATGCTGTAGTCCAACACCCGATGCACCAGGTCGTCTTGCAATTGGCCACGGACGAAACAATCCTGGGCGCCGAGTTCCTGCAGCTGGGATAGCGTATCTTGCTGCAGCGCATCCACCAAGAGAATAAGGGGCGGCACTGACTCGTTGCGGCTTGCAAGACGCAGCAGGTATTCGGTTTGGGGACAGTGCGCCAGAATGATCACATCAATCATCGGATCGAGCAATGACTCCAACGGCCGCTCCAAGGATTCGGATGAAGTTACATGAAAACGCGCAGGCCTGGCTCGCTCAAGGCAGGCAGAGACCATGAGGTGATCTGCTTTGTCTTCAGAGATGATCAGTACTGTGTGCTGTTCCACGCTCGCTTCCCGACCAAACGGCCTGTCCCCTCTCGCGGCAATCAGTTTCCAGCGGCCCGGCTACCGCCAACCAGGCCCAGTTAATGATAATTTTATTCTTTATATAACATGAAGTTATACGGAATAACTGAGCAGAGTTCTAGTAATTGTTTATTTAAAATTACCAAACCCGGTTGCGCGCAGTGTGCAGCCCGGTTGCAACGCACATCGCAACGCCGGGTATCCCGGTGCTTGCGTCTTTGACACCCTCGCCGCAGTCTGCGTTCATCGCGCCGCACCAGGCAGCAAGCGAGACGATGTTTTGCTGGATTTGACACCCGAGCGGCACGCCACCTTCACGCCCCAGGGCTAGCAATGCGTGGGCCGATAGACGCTTTTTGTCGCTCTGATTACCACCTACTGGCCTGATGCCCTGCGCGCGAGACGCTCCTGATGCCTGGGAGATTGTGCCGACGGGAGCGCGCGACATCGCATCACCCACACGGTCCATTGCCGCACCGCGCTGGCGGCGACGACGCCTTTTCCAACGCTTATGCCGCACCGATTTATGCTAGACTTGCACACCGTTTTACACCACCCGCTGTATCCTTTGTATGAGCCTCGCATCTGATAAACTGGCAACGATCCGAGCCCAGGTACAACACCATCTCGATCACGCCGCCAAGACGCAGCTTACCGCTGCGCAGGAAAGCGCACTCAAGCGCGATATCGCAGTCATGCTGCAGCGCGAGAATGCGGTCATCGTGGCCCATTATTACACGTCTCCGGCCATTCAGGCGCTGGCGCACGAGACCGGTGGCTGTGTCTCCGATTCGCTGGAAATGGCGCGGTTTGGCCACGATCACCCGGCCAGCACGCTGCTCGTGGCGGGTGTGCGTTTCATGGGCGAGACCGCCAAAATCCTGACACCGCACAAGCGAGTTCTGATGCCCACCCTGGAAGCGACCTGCTCCCTAGACCTGGGCTGCCCCGCGGATGAATTCAGCGCCTTTTGCGACGCGCACCCGGAGCGCACCGTGGTGGTGTATGCCAATACCTCGGCCGCCGTGAAAGCGAGGGCAGACTGGGTGGTGACCTCCAGCATCGCACTGGATGTGGCAGAGCACCTATCGGACCAGGGCGAAACCATCATCTGGGCGCCGGACCAGCACCTCGGCAATTACGTGCAGCGCGAGACCGGCGCCGACATTCTCCTATGGGAGGGTGCCTGCATCGTGCATGAGGAGTTCAAGGCCCGCGGTATCGCCGATCTGAAACGGGTCTACCCCGATGCCGCCGTATTGGTCCACCCGGAATCACCTGCGGCGGTGCTGGAGCTAGCGGATCACGTCGGCTCCACAACCCAGATCATCCGCGCCGCCTGCGAAATGAACAATCCGCAATTTATCGTCGCTACCGACCAAGGCATCTTTTTCCAGCTGCAGAAAAAAGCCCCAGACAAGACCTTCATCATCGCACCCACCGCGGGCGAGGGAGCGACCTGTCGCAGCTGCGCCAACTGCCCCTGGATGGCCATGAATGACCTGCAAGCACTGGCACAGATTTTCGAACGGGGCAATAACGAAATTTTTGTCGATCCCAGTATTGGCGAGCGCGCAATGGTGCCACTGCGGCGTATGCTGGATTTTGCCAGGGAGCTGCGCGTTCCCTTACGGGGTAACGCCTGATGACCAGCACCTGGACTACAGGGATTCCAATTGTTCGCGCATGTCGCGAATGTCCAGCAACCGCTGGTCGATCTTGGCCGTATTAGGGAAATCACCTCGGGTCAACTTCAGCGCATAGTTAAGCTGCTTCTCCGCCTGATCCAGGGCACCATTGAGAATAAAGTACTCGGCCCGAGAACGGTGCAAGCCGGCGATATTGCCAGACAGCCCCTGCACCTCTGCCAGCAGATACCACAGACCCGGATCGTTGGGTCGTTTGTGGCTCTGCGCCAGCAGGACCTCTTCCGCTATGTGCGGCTGCTGATTTTTCATCAGTGCTGTGGCATAGGCCATTGTCAGGGGGTGATTGCCCGGGTTTTGCGCCACCCGCGGCGCGAGCTTTTTCGCCGCCCGGTCCGGTTCCCCGCGGGCCATATCAATCTCGGCATCAGCAATCACATATTCAATCCGGTCGGGACTGCCCGACCAGATGGCATCAAGCTGCAGGGCCGCCTCCGCCGGTCTCCCGGCTTCAATAAGCGCCAGCACCAGACCATAGCGCGCGGCTTCAGGTGACCGCGGTGTACCCTCCAGTTCACCGCGAAATTGTGCCACCGCCTGCTCCGGTGTATCGTTCAACGCGACCATGACCCGTGCCCGCATCAGTTGATAGTCCAGATCATCCCGTGGCACAGTTTGCGGATAGCTGCGTGCCCGGTTGCGCAGGTCTGCGATACGGCTTTCCGACAAGGGGTGCGTACGCAGAAATTCGGGGACCTGGTCACCCCTGGTATAGCGAGTCGCCTGCAGCATGCGTTCGAACATAGCAGGTGCAGCCTGCGGATCCATCCCTGCATCCAGCAGAGTCTGCATCCCGATGCGATCGGCTTCCTGCTCATTCGACCGACTGTAACGCAGCGCAGAATCTTGCGCCGCGGCCTGAGAAGCCGACAGTGCCGCCATGCCCACATTACTATCGCTGGTGGCCATCAAAACCAGGCTAGCCAACATAGCAGCCAGCGCCAGCGGCTGCATGCGCTGCTGGAACTCTACCCCCCTGGAGAAATGGCGCTGGCTGAGGTGGGCAATTTCGTGGGCGAGCACCGTCGCCAGTTCGTCCTCGTTGTCCGCCCATGCCAGCAGCCCATTGTGCACACCGATAACACCGCCAGGGACAGCAAACGCGTTAATGTTTGGATTATCAACAATGACCAGGTCCAGGCGGCGATCCTGCAGCGCACTGTGATTTGCCAGTTTGTAGGTAAGGTGTTCAAGGTAATCAAACAGCAATGGATCGTCTACGGTCGGTGCCTGACTGCGAAACATGCGCAACCAGGCACGGCCCAATTGGTACTCGTACTCCGCGGAAAACAGGCTGGTGCTGGACTCGCCCAGGTTCGGCAGCTTAAGCCCCTCGGTAACCGCCAGACTAGGGGGAGACAGCACGCACAGGCAACCCAGCGCCACGATCAGGTGTCGGACCCAAACCAGTCGCCTCAAGATATTGCGCACGCCCAACAACCGTTTTCTACAACTACCGTTAGACCCCATTGTACTGCACCCACTGTAAGTACGAACCCGGACATTTACGCCACCCGCCAGAGGTGCAACACTAGTGCGACACCAGTAATCTCGGCGAGATTTTACAATTGTCTTACAATTATAGTGGTTACTAGCGCAGGACGAGCTTTATGTCTGAATTTCAATTCTCCCTAGCTAACCTGGAGGCACGAGACATTGCCTCGGACTGTGACACGATGGTAGGTCGCATTGAGGCCTACCGACAACGACAACCCACAGAGCACCCCCAACTGATCATTGATGCGCAACGGGAAACAGCACCGGCGCCCCTCATTCCCGAGTTAGGGGCCGACGACCTAACTGTGGCGCAATTGCGCACCGCCATGATGGACCACGGTTCTCTGATCGTACGCAACCTCTTTGACAAGGCAAACATGGCCACGCTGAGACACACTATCGATCAGGTGGTAGATGCTTGTGGGAGTGACAACAAAACGACCGCCAGCCCCTACTTCAATCCGCCAGACAACCTGCGCACCATCATGCCGAACCGGGATCGGGAGCTGGGCAACACGCGAAACTTCCACCGCGAATCGGGCTCTGCCATGTGTGTGGAGGCGCCCAGTGTGGCGGAAATGCTACTGCAATGGTATGAAGCCCACGGACTGAAGGATCTGGTGAGTGGGTACCTGGGCGAGGCACCCTGCCTAACCGCAAAAAAATGGGTACTGCGGCGCTCCCTGCTGCCCGTAGTAGAAGCTGGATGGCACCAGGACGGCGCCTTCATGGGGACCAATATCAACAGCATCAACATGTGGATTCCCCTGAACACCTGCGGCGGAGAAACAGGCGCACCGGGCATGGATGTCATCCCCCTCAGGCTGAACAGGATAGCCTCCTCCGATGGCGCCCAATTCGACTGGTCAGTCAGCGAGGAACAGGCGACTGTCGGTTACGAAAAAGGCAGGCCACGCATGCCCGTGTTCACTGCCGGCGATGCTTTCTTCTTCGACCACTTTTTCCTGCACCGCACACAGTACCGCATGGATTTTACCGAGGTGCGATATGCGATAGAGACCTGGTTTTTTGGCGAATCGACCTTTCCCAAAAACCAGATCCCGCTTGCCTGGTAAATAGCACAGCGGCCAATCCTTTTAGTCCTGATCGCGGCCTGTTCGCTTCTGTTGCCGACGGGTGAGCGCGATGTTGTAGGCCAGCGTCTGCTCATAGGCTTCATCGACGTGATCGTCAGGTAAGCGATGCAAGTCCTCGTTCCATGGCACTTCCACATAATGCTTCTTGCGCCAATAGTATTTGAGCTCGTCTGATTGCCAGTCACTATAAATGTCTTCCCAGCTGAGCCGTTGAAAATGTGGCTGCAGACAGCCCTTAGTGAGAGCCTCGCCCTCCAGCTGGTAGCGGAAATCCACCGACAGGCGCATGGTTTCCGTGTTGTGGTTCTCCATAGCCTTATGCACCGTGTGCGAGGGAAACAGCAACACGTCACCAAGTTTAAAGTCCGCTCCAACCCAGCGCAAAGAGCGCATACTTTCACTGAGTACCGCGCGACGATTGCCAGCACCCAGATGAAACTTCAGCGGCAGGACGCCAAATTGGTTTGACCCTTCAAGCACCGCAAGAGAACCCTCTTTGATATCGCAATCGGCCAAAGGTATCCAGGCGGCGGTAAGATTGGGCGTACCCTGGTTATTAGGAAAATCCTGATGCGGTGGTGTGGCCAGCTCCGGACTATCGGGAAAAATCAACCGCACAATACTCAATGGATGCGGAAACACCGAGTCACCCAAAACCTGACGCATGACGTCTATCAAGGTATGTTCATGGGCGAGGCTATGCAACGCCTCAAGCTTCACTATACGATCGTGCGCCTGAAAAAACTTGGGCTGACCTTCACGTCTAGGTCGACAGATTGCACGAGCCTGCATGCGCTCCGATCCCAACTTGATCCACTTCAGCTCCGCCAGGATTTGTGTGATCTGATCGCGCAGTTCAAGAAGCCTTTCAGCGGGCAGGATATTTCTCAAAAAAAGATAGCCATCTTGGGCAAGCCGCTGACGCAAACCGACCGTGTTGTCCAGCAAGCTGTTCGCCTCAAACATAGGCTCTGGATGAATCTTGTCAGCCAGACTAGGAATAGCCTCGACACGCAGCTCGATCAACCGTCGCATCAATTCTTCGTTTCCGCTGGATCTAGCCACCTTCTGCATTGCAGCAATACCGGCCTCGTAGTCGCCAGCCTCGATCAGCCGGTCAACCTCATCCAACACCTTACGGTAGGGCTCGATGTCTGCCCCGTCGCTAGCAGTGTGCTTTTCAGTGATCACCGGGGGCCTGTCAGAAAAAAACCGGCTGCTGTTTTCGCGGCGCGGTCGAGCCAGCAAAAAACCAGGTTTCAACCGCATAACGGTTCTGACTGTGATCCACTCCGAAGCCAGTCCTGTGCAAGTTAAAATGATCAAAAAACAGCGCATCGCCCGCATTGAAACGTGGACACTGCACCGGGTTAGTTACCGCAATATCGTCGATGATACCCTGGCCAACTGTCCAATCGAAGGGTGCTCCACAAGTACCTGTCTCATAAATTGTGCGCTCGCCTCCGGCAATGATCTCCAGACCCGGCGCAGCGGCATCACCGCCGCAATCGGTTAACGCAATCCAAAGATTTACAGTACGAATCGCGTTTGCATCGCCCAGAAAGTAACCGTCCTGGTGCCACCCCGAAGAGGCCCCATTATTGGGCGCCGCGCAGCGCACTACCCACTTGCGCACCGACAAAACCGCATCTTCGTCGAAATAGTCATGCAATAGCGCAGGCAGGCCGACCTCGCGATAAAACTCGATCAATTTAAACGCGGTAGGCGGACTATCAACGCTCCAAACCGAACCAATATTGCTGTAGCGTTCCCCGCCGCGAAATTGCGTGGGCCCACCCACCACGCTCGCTGATCGATGGTACCAGGCGCTATCCTCCTTCCCGGACACCTCGTTGGCAGCGTTCATTCTCGCCTGCAATATGCGGTCGATATTGACTCGCATCGGTGCGATCCAGTCCGCACTCATAAGGCCACGCACTATAAGGCCGCCCCGACCGAGAATGCCGGCTTTCAAATTTCCCACATCAAGATCGTGGGCCTTGATCTCAGGAAAACCCGTGAGACCATCGAATCGACCATCGTGGTCAGGAGGCCATTGGTCATGGGGTTTGGGCCACTGCAAGCTGTCATAAGCCTGTATACGTAATTCCACCAACCGCTCTGCTAGCCGCTGGTCATCGTAGCGGCCACGGGATTCCAACAGATTGATGGCAGACCGATAGTCTCCCGCATTGACAAGCTGTTCAGCCTGTTGAAGGAGTTCCTGAGAAGCAGTCATTTTTTCATCCTGCACACTACACTTTGGTCTGTCAATCAGGACGCGGCATCGCCTGTCTCTACAGCCTGACTGAGCTTGCCCTGACCGCCTTTCTTACCGCCCTTGCGCGATTGGCGCCAGAAGGCTGCCTGCCGTCGCGACTCCAGGAACAGCCCCGCGTGGACATAAAACTGCCGCAACTGCCGTGTCACCTCCTCATCACCGGAAAACAGCATCTGGATCAAAGGCTCGTCGCTGGGCTCTCCACCAGCTTTACGCATCACACCCAAACCAAAACCATGATTGAACTTGAAAACATCCTCGTACTCTTGCTCCAGTTCCTCGAAGTACTTCCAGGCACCGAAGTCTTTGATCTTCGCCATGACATCATGGAACAGAATAATACCCCCCGGCTTCACCTTAGGATACCAATTGGTAAAATCTTCCCGGATGGCCTCATAGGTATGCAAACCATCAATATGCAATAAATCGAGTGAGTCATCGTTGAAATGCTGCAGAGCTTCATTAAAAAACATGCGCAGAAGATACGTATTGCCCCGATAGTGCTCCCGAGCGTGATCACTGACGTCGTTATATATCGAATCATCATACGCATCTGTGTGCTCATCACCCTCCCAACAATCGATTCCGTAGGCAACACCATCGATATCATGATCGACCATGGACTGCAGAAATGTGAAGAACGAGAGTCCATTGTACACGCCCAATTCCGCGAGTAACTTGGGTCGGATAGCCGCCACCAGGTCATAAGCAAATGGCAGGTGATCAACCCAGGTGCTGAAGACCATGCGTTTGGGCTCAAACCCCTGCAGGGACGGCGGGAAATAAAGGTTAATGCTCATAGGGACCTCTTTTATTTCAGTTCTCCGGATGCGACGTCACGACGTCTTTCCGGGCTGTTGCGTTATTACGTCTTTGCATTATGGCGTTCGACGAGAGACTGACAAACTGCTGCACTTCTGGGGGTAGACGCCCGAGAAAAATAGGGTCTGTCTCCGGTGCCTTATACTTCTGACCACGGATCTGCTGGTATTCTTTCTTGATATCTTCTATTACTTTTTCCCTTGCATTGCCGTCATCAGCACCGGTTGTAGCGCCGCCGTGGAACTGATGAAAACTGCCTTCACCCAATAAGACGACGTGCTGGATGCCAGGCAGCGCACAGGCTCGTTTGTACAAATCCAGATTCACGAGACCCCCGCCACGGGACTCAAAACGAGTTTCGTAGCCACCGAGTGCCGCCCAGCGTTCGCGCGGCATACTGATGCAGTTACTCTCACTTTGTGACAAGAAAAAACCCCACTTGCATGACCCACTAAAGCAAGCAATCTCGAACAGACGATAGCCATTATCGGGCCAGGCAATCGATTGCATCAATTGCATCTCGTGGTCCATATCATAACCACTACTCACCGCATCCTGTTGCAATTTCTCCCCGAGGTGATAACCAGGCACAGTGACCATGGCATCCTCTGTCAGCTTGTGGCCCAGGATCATGTTCCCGACTACCCCAGGCGTCAAAAGCCGCGCGCCATCAATCATGACACAGATATTCCTGCCCCTTGCACGCTCCAGGCCGTAGTTAATGGCATAGACCGGCGTAGGGCGCGTCTCCTGCCGCAAATGATAGGAAAATTGCACCGGCAACGTCTGCAGAAACGCCGGGGAAATGGTGTTGTCTGAGGCATTCTCTACGATTACTACTTCGTAGTGTGTCGACGGGACACCACACTGATAATCCGGCAATAGCGAGCGAATGGTGTTTTCAGCTTGAGCCGGCATATTGTAGGCAACAACAATAACGCTGAGCAAGCAGGTCTCGTCTGTCCCGCCAGAGATAAGATTACGCACGCTTTGCTTCACTCGCTCTAGCATGGAGCCTGCACCCGCTACAGGCCGTGCTTATCCAGCTTGTTGTACAAACGACGCACCTTCCAGGGCAAGGCAGGCCCACCCGTACTGGCATTGTGTTTAAGTTCCGCGGTGTAGAACTTTTCGTCACCCCCCGCATGAGAAAGACCCATATCCCTAGCAACATCGTGGACCTTGCGATCGAGAACCGGCTCATCGTCATCGAAATTCAGCAAGGGGAACCTGTTTTTGCGGTACTCACCGAACAAAACCTTGTTATAGGCATACCACAACCTGAGTGAATCCTCCCAGGTCATAAAACTGCGTTTCTCCAATGACTTGGCTACCGCATTCGGGTGCCGGTAAATGCCTACAAATTCAATGCTAGGGTACAGTTGTTTCCAGCCGTCAAGCACTAGCAAGGCGCGAGGATCTTTAAAGCCGAAAGTCGGCTCATCAGCGTGCGCCTCAAGTAAACGCCGCGCCTCCGCAACGTGCTCTTCGCCCCACACCACTCTCGTCGGCGGATTGTCCCAAGCCGCAGCATTCGCCTCGAGAATCGCATCATGCAAATCCACAAACGCCTGGTTCTCCCGATTGCCTCTTTCGTTGTGTTTGTTCCAGGTGTGGCATTCTCCCAGAGACAACCCTGCCTCCTGCAGTGTACCCGTGAGCCAACTCGTACCACTGCGATGCATCCCCAGTACAGCAATCATGCGCCGTGGCAGCTTCGAATCCACAGCTGTTATCGCGTGCTCAGGCATTTACAGCGTGCCGCTCGGAGGGCAATGAGGACTCAGTATCATAGGTAGGTTACTTATAACGAATACGCTTTATCGGGTTAGTGTAGCCTCACTTATTTGAAATAACCATGGTGGGCGCGATTAAAGCCGGTAACCGTGACAGGGACCCCAAAAGCCGCTATTCAGAAGGCGCGTTGCGCTTATCAGGCAGCACTACTGCGGGCCTGATGGCGACGGCAAGTCGGCACTCCAGGGGGCAACCCAAAGGAGCAGAAGCATGCCAGGCAGTGCCATTGCCGCGCACAACAGGTAGAAGTCCAGCCAACCGATTGCCTCGACAATGTAACCGGTGCTGGCATTGGCTAACGTGCGCGGTAACGCCGCGACCGCGGTAAATAGCGCCAGCTGGGTGGCGGCAAAGATTTTGCTGGTCTCGCGCATCATAAAGGCTACGAAGGCGGATGTGCCCAGTCCCACGCCGAGGTATTCAAAGCTAATAACGACGGCAAGTAACCACAGTGCCGGCCCCGTATTGGCCAGCACGGCAAAACCCAGGATGCTGATAACCTGCACCATTCCGAACAACCAGAGCGCGCGGTTGATGCCCACCCGAAACATAATCAGTCCACCCAGCAGTCCACCGATGACCGCCGACCAAAGTGCCGCATTCTTGGCTACGATTCCAATCTGAGTCTTGCTGAAGCCAATGTCCATGTAGAACGGGGTCGACAAGGCAGTAGCCATATTGTCACCGATCTTATACAGAACAATAAATGCCATCACCAGGAGTAAGCGGGACCAACCGCACCGCTTTAGGTACTCGGTAAAGGGTGCCACGGTGGATTGCAAAAAGCCTTTAGTGTCTGGCAATTCAGCATCCGATTCGGATACCACCAAGCTCATGATGATACCGAATGCCATGAAAGATGCCGTGATCCAAAATACATTCGACCAGGGCAGATGATCGGAGAGGATAAGGGCGAGCGAACCGGGCACCAGCCCGGAGACCCGGTAGGCATTGACGTGTATGGCATTGCCCATCCCCAGCTCGCTGTCGGCAAGAATTTCCCGGCGATAGGCGTCCAATACGATGTCCTGGCTCGCACTAAAAAAAACAACCGCAAACGCTATCGCAGCGACTGTAGCCGTGCTGCGCGCAGGATCAAACATACCCAGTACGCCCATGGAGAAGAGCAGAGCCACCTGAGCAAGAAACATCCAACCACGACGTCGGCCCAACAACGGCGGGACGTAACGATCCATCATAGGCGCCCAGAGAAACTTCAGGGTATAGGGCAAGGTTACTGCGGAAAACAATCCGATCTCAGACAGGGGTACACCCCCGTCCTGCAGCCAGGCGGGAATCAATTGAATAAGGACATACAGCGGCAGTCCGGAAGCAAAACCGGTAAAAACACAGATCAGCATGCGCCGATTAAGAATTACCTGACGCCAGTGCATGGACTGCTTAAGCGACGCCACTCATAACCATCCCAATAGCACCGACCGCTGGGCCGGCTCTAACTCATCCCACAGGTCGTATTCCGCCAGCGCCAGCAAACCGGCCCTGGCAAAAAGTTTCCGGTGCTTGCGGAATCTTCCGGCACCGAAAACTTTCATGAGTCTGCGTATACATGCCACGAGAGATTCCTCGTCCACCGCATAGAGCACCTGCTCAGGGGGTTTCGGAATCGGTTCATTAAACAGTGGCTTGCCGTTCAGGTAGTCGTTGGACAGATGTTCATTCACCGCTATCCAACGTTCTCGGTACTGTCGGTAAAGCCCTCGATGAATATACAGACAATTTTTGACCGGCTCCTCTGGACAAAGCTTTGTCAACACTTCAATAACCTGACTATTGATCTCCTTGTCAAAGCCCACCCGGTTTAAGCAGCGTTTCAGATACAGCTGCGTCATTCCCAAGCTCTCGTTTTTGTCCTTGTAGCGCGAGGCAATCGTCTCCATACCAAGGCAGCGGCAAAAGTCCTGGACAACATCGCCTTCCGGCCACTGTCCCACCTCGAAGGGGCGAAGAACGATATTCTCTTTACCGAAAGCATCACTCCAGCTCACCAGCATCGCGTGGTAGTCGCTTCGCAGCATCTGGTGCGTCTCATAGAATTCGTAAGCACTGGCACCCCACTGCCGCATACCCTTGACGTCCTGGTTGTAAAACGAGCTATACAATTGATCTTGCCTGCGTAGGTAAACGATTACCTTTACTGTATAGCCCTCCAGTTGCAATGCAATATCTTGCAACATTTCTTTAAGATATCGACCCTGGCCAAAGAAAAGTTCACTGCTAACCACCACAGCATCCACGTTGCTTGGGCGATGCTCGATCTCTTCCCGCAAGAGTTGCCACGCCTCACCACGGGGTACAACACCGTACCAGGCGTCCGGCATTCTATTGCCTTGGTATTTCTCGATCAGGTCACAAACCAAAGCATGATGCGCTTTGGCGTGCCGAAGAGTCCGGGGATAGAGCACACCGCGCTTGAGTAGCGTCCTGGTCTTGCGCGCAAGGACCGTCTGAAGTGTCGACGTGGCAGTCTTGGGTGCGCCGATGTGCATATAGATTGTCGGCATCTAACCACTGTCCTTAGACATTGCGAACGATATCGTGCATGGGTTTCCTAGACAGCCGGCGTTTCAGTGCGCGTTGCATACGAAATGGCACCAACGCAACAAGCCGGGCAACCAGGGCTGTGCGACTAAGTCGCCAAACCCAGGCCAGTAAACGTTCCCTGCGGCTGAGCGACGCCAAGTTCACACTGTAGTTTCCCGCAATGCGATTGCGCATCTGTGCGGTGAGATGACTCGCCACCGGCCGCACAGGTGACAGATACCCCGTCGGATAAAAGTCGCCCGGTATCGTGTCTATCGATTGCACTGCCGCCCGGGTCTCCGGTAGCGCCGCCGTGTCCAGGACATTGCGCCAGAACGTACACCACTGCTGCATACTGTTATCCCAGGGCTGGACGACGCTATGCGGTCTGTGCCGTACCCGTTCACTGAACGCTCCAATGTCGGGCACTACTACGGGCAGACCCAGGTGCAAGGCAATGCTGAGCGTGTAACTATAGGTCTCCGGCCACAATGCAGGATACCAGATGACGTCGGGTTGGATGTCCCCGACCCGAACATACACGTCGTCGTTATCATAGGGGCCATGTGTCTTCAGCGGACTCTGCAAGGCACGATAGGCATATCCTAACAAGTGAAACTCAATCGCCTCGTCACGAAGATTCAAAGCAACCCGCTCCAATATGTCGGCCCCCTTTTCCCTGCTAATAGCCCCTAGCACCATGACCCTGAGAGGCCGCCCGCAGTGATAAGACCAAATAGGAGTTGGGTACGGTTGCGACAGATAGTAGTCGGGGTGCCAAGCTACGCATCCATTGTCCACCTGAAAAAAGCGTCCGAACCGCTGCCGGCAATCCGCAGACGGAAAAATTAACCTGGCGGCGTTTTCTACCAGTAGGCGCTGATTTTCACGCCAGGTGGCGGCACTGACTCCAGACGGCAGTGGGTAGTGCTCGGCACAGCGGGCGTCAAAATCTTGCGCAGTATGATGCACGTACCGTGCATTGGCATCCGTCAGGGTTGGGTTACCATTGACCAGGTAGTAGTCGTGTAGTGTTAAATCATGGTCACAACCCAGGTCTGAGGCGAGCAGCCACAACTTTGGATGCAAACCCATTGTGTGATGGAAGTGCACCCGGTCGACACCCAGCTCAGCCAGCAAGCTCACCACGGTGTCGTACTCAAGATCACAATCGAAGTACAGACCATCCTGAAGGCGCTCGCCCTGCCCAAACATCTCAAGCCGGACACTTCTGCCATCCTCGTCTGGTGTTATCTGCAGAAACAGCGCTTGATCCGTGTATTGGTCAACCAACTCATCGATATGCTGCTGTGCACCGCCCCCCAACTTGTGGCACAACACCACCACCTTGGGCTTTTGCTGTCGCGCAAACAGGGCAAAAGCCACCGGTATGCGATAGACTTTCGCCGGGTCATCAGCGATGACATTCTGGATGCTGCGGTGATAGTCCGGATAGCGCCTGTCCAACAGCTCCATCGCTCTGGCGATGCGCACCTCCTGTTCCTCACCGAAACTGACCCCACCCTTGTGGTATACAAAACAGTTGGCCAGCAGTACATTGCGCCACCCCGCCGCTGCCGCGCGCTGACACCAGTCATTCTCCTCACCGTATCCGCGGCCAAAGGTTTCCGCGTCAAACAGGCCGACGGCATCCAGGCTGTCACGTCTGATATACAAGCAGAAACCAACCCCCGTCGGCAGGTCAATAACATCCGTTGCACTAAACAGGGCAGAAAACTGCTCATCAATCTGCGCACAGCTGAGGCCAAAAAGCGGCGCATTCTCCTTGCAGATATTCGGGAAGCTACAGAGCGTTGCATTATTGGAAAAGGGCGTCACTGAGCCGACTGCAGCATTAGCATAGGCCGCCTCGCGCAATCTGTGCAGCCAATTACCGGCTACCTCTACATCACTGTTCAACAATACGATATCCCGGGCAATATCCTCGGACATACCCCGGTTAGCGGTCTTAACAAAGCCCTGGTTGGACGCATTTTCCAGCAACACTACTTGCGGCTTCGTCGTGGCAAGATCACGCAACCAAGCAGTTATCCGGGGGTCAGGTGAGGCATCATTGATCACCACGATCCGTGCCCACTCAAAGTCAACTGTGGCGAGAACAGTATGCAGACAGGCCACGGTCTCCGCATAACCGTCGTACACCGGGACGACGACGTCAACCGCGCGCATGGAACCTGTTCATCGCACGCAAGAGCAGCCCAAGAACCGGTATCGACAAATACCGCTGAATCTGGCCATCCCTGTCTTGCAGTGTCCTTAGCGCCAGCTCCAGGTGCGCACCCGTCTCCGTCAAACGGCGATCGAGTGCCGCAATTTGTTCATCGCGTTCATCGATTGTGGCCAAGGCGTCGTGATGCAGTGCACTGAGAGCCTTCACATCCCCGTCGCGCTGGGTAAGGGTGTCCAGGGTTCGACTGTGCTCCACACCCAACGCCGTAAGCTGCTCTCCGCGGCGCACCAGACAACGGGCAAGCGATGAACCCAGCTGCTCGACAGGGTAATCGCGCTCGATCGCAGCCGCGAGGTCGGCGCCATCGACGCGGCGACTGTCAGCCACCTGCAGCGGAGAGTCTGCCCTGGGTTGTGCATGATGCCGGAGCTCTGCCTTGACGGTACGCCCTAGCCCCGCAGGCGGCAACTGAAGTGGTAGCGACTCTCCCAAACGGGCCATGACGGCAGCAGCGTTCTGCAACAAGTCGTTATAGGTCACGTACAGGGACCCGATCGGCACGCTCACCGACAGAGACTTCCAGTAGTCGGCGCACAATCTAAGACCATAAGCCACGGGAAACCCATCGCGCTTTTCAAGTGACAGAGCCACTTCGATTGGCGCCCGGCTCATCACGCATACGCTCACCGCCACCGACTGTTGATCGCAAACGGCCAACCAGAACGGCAAGGTCAGGCACAGCCGCGGATCTTTCACCGCCTGCAAAGGCCCGGCACCAAAGCCTCGAGCAATGATCGCCTGCGCAATGGCCTTCAGGTCGTCGAAGCGGCTATCTGCCAATGCGCCAGCCTGGTCCAGGGCAGGCGGTGGGGCATACCAGGCGCCACCGAGTCGCTGCAGCACCTGCTCGTTGAGGCGCACAAGCTCCGTGTCTTCCCAAAAGCCGTCTTCATTCACCCCAGCCATCGGGTTGAGCAACGTATCACCGAAAGTGACGCCACAACGCTCAAGAGCCGAGCACAGGGCGGACGTCCCTGACCGGTGCATACCGGCTATGAAAAGAATGTGTCTCTCTG
>JABSPW010000049.1 GCA_013214285.1 Halioglobus sp.
GGGGTTGACTACTTGCAGGGATGGGGTGTCGGTCGACCTCGGCCCCTGGCTGATGTGTCAGCTGAATTGTCAAGCCTGGAGCAATAGCGACGCTGGTTGCCATGGCCTCGAACCTCGCAGACAGCGATCTAAGCCAGTTGATCGGCCTGATCTATCAAGGCGCACTAGAGGACAAACCCTGGCAGAGCGCCCTGCCGGCACTGCGTGAGGCACTGGATGCGAAGGTGACTTCCCTCATTTTGCGACCGCCTAGCAAAGAGGACCGAGGAGTCATTCTGAACTGCGTACGCCCGGAACCTGAGCGAGATCGCGCAAACGAACCGTTGGCTGACTCTAATGATTGGGAAGTCAGTGCCTACCGCGAGCAATTTTTCTCACTGGACCCCTTTGTCAACCTCACCTTAGATAAGGTGATTGCGCTGGAGGACATACTACCCGACAAGAAGCTGGTATCCACCGATTACTATTTACACTATCTGCAGCCGATAGGCTTGTTTCGTATCCTTGGAGTGGATACGGCAGAGCCGGGCGGTATGCACGCCAGTCTACGATTCTCACGCAGCCAGCGAGAGTCTAAATTCCGAATGCGCGAGCGCCGACTGCTTGAGACGCTGACACCACACTTGCGCAGAGCGATTGAATTTTACGCAAAACTCAACCGCATGACGTCAGAGCGCGATGTCTACGCTGGTGCAGTGAATCAGCTTTCAGTAGCTAGCATTATTCTAGATGAACAAGGGCGACTGCTAACCACTAACGAGGTAGGTCGCGCACTTCTGGAACAGGATGCTGGACTTAGCCTTCGTGACGGCCGATTACACGTCGAGGGTCGGGAATTCAATAAAGAATTACAGGAGGACCTCGCAACTATTATTAAGGCCCAGCAACAGGGAGAAACTGCTGTCGTGAAGGCAATGCGCGTGCCTCGCGCCGCAGGCCGTTCTGACCTTGGACTGGTCATACGTCCCGTGCCGGCATCCCAATGGAGCGAGGGCCAATCGAGTCCGTCTGCGGCGGTATTTATCAGTGATCCGGATCTACAAGAATCCACATCAGGACAGGTGCTGGGTGACCTTTTTGCGCTGACCCCTGCGGAAGCAAACCTGGCAACACTACTTGCGCGTGGGCTCAGCCTGGCGCAGGTCGCAAACACACAGGATATTTCTCAACACACGGCGCGGGCGCAGCTGAAATCAATCTTTGCAAAAATGGGCGTCTCGCGACAGGCAGAACTCGTGCGACTGGTACTGAAGAGCGTCGCGTCACTGGGCTGATTTCCGCGACGCCAAAAGCAGACTTCAGTGCCGGCTAGTCGTTACCTTTTTTCAACTTGAAATCCTGCTCAAGCTTCTCGATGGTCGCCAACAGTGCTGACAACAGGAAGATACCAAGGGACAGCCACAGTAAGCCCATCAGCAAATCCCCAACATCAAAATTCTGATAGACAAGATAGCCCATCAGCCCAAGGAAAACCGCGGCCAGTGCAAACCGCGCGAGCTGGAAAAGATTGTCTCTGGCATGCCAGAGACCTCGGCTAATGCGCCATAGCAGATAACACAGAAAGCAGGACAGAATGCCGACAATACTCAGTATGACAAGGCTCATCAGGGATGTTACTCCGCATACTCGTGTAAATCTTACACCGGGGGACAGACAGACCCCGGCTCATCTATGACAGTCAATGTAAACCAGGTGACCAGCACATGCTAACCTATGAAGCTTGCGCTACACACTACTGCACAGACCGCCGCCACGCGCCTAGCAGAGTCAATGGGCCTACAACTGCAGCCTAAACCTCCGTTTATTGCATACCCATCAGCTACTGTGAATACTGCACCTGTGCTTGCTAAGGACGGCTTTCTTGCCATGGAGGGCGGCACAAATGCCCTCTTGTATTGTTTGACGCTGCTCACAGTCGGATGAAGCGACAGACTTTTGGACCACGGATGGCCCAGGGTGCGTAGCACGTCAAACGCCAGGTATAAAAGGGCGGGCTGTTTTCTGTCGCTGTGCGGCGCAGGCCCATCGAGGCACCAACTGCACGATACTTACACGCAGTCACCCTCGAAGCCAGATCGCCATTCATGTGAATATTCACGCAAAAAATTTGTTGTGCCGGCGACGGCCACGGACCACCAACACCACCGGCACGCCAGATGCCGGTAACGACCAAGCAATAACACGCTTATACCGCCGGGTTGGTTTGCATCCACCCAACATCGCTTGCGCTGCATGATCGATCGGAGGCGGCGAGCGGTCCACTGCCCCGCGCCAGGAACTCGCACAGCAAGACGTCCCGGAGCTTAACTTGCGCTTTAACCCATCGGATAAGGGATATCGCGGGACACAGCATTGATCCTGTCGAGTGTCTCTGCGTCCAGAGTCACCTCCGCAGCGGCCAACAGATCCGGCACTTGCTCCGTCGTCGTTGCCCCGATAATCGTTGATGCCACAAAGTCGTGCTGCTTGCTCCAGGCTATTGCTAGCGTCACAACAGACATATTAATATCCGCCGCAATGTCCTGATAACGGCGCGTAGCCTCGAGCGTTCGCTCATTAACAAAACGACGGAACATGGCCTGCTGCCGTGGCGGCGCATCCTTGTACAGCGTGAATCGTGCCCCTGCGGGGAACGCGCCATCATTATACTTGCCGCTGAGTACGCCGCCGCCGAGCGGCGAATAGGGAATAAGACTGACCTGCTCCTCCCGACAGGCCTGTGCCAACTCGTCCTCAAATCGACGGTTATTGAGACTGAAGTTATTCTGAATCGTGTCATAACGCGCCACACCCTGAACTTCCGAAGCCCATAGGCTCTTGGTTAGACCCCACGTTGATTCATTGCTACACCCGAGGATCCTTACCTTGCCACTGCTGACAAGTTCGTCCAGAGCCAACATCAGCTCCTCCTGCGGAAAGGCCCAGTCAGGCCAGTGCGTCTGATATAAATCGATGTATTCGGTCTCTAGCCGCCGCAGGCTGCCTTCAAACGCACGCACGATATGATGACGGTCTAAACCGGTCTTTCCGCCCCGTAAAGGCGCCTCTATCCAAACATGGCTAGGACCTGCGACTTTGGAAGCGATGATTAGGGCATCCCGATCTTTTGTTTTCATCCATCGACCAACGATTTCCTCAGTGGCACCCACGTGTTTTAGATCCGGGGGGACAGGGTACATCTCTGCCGTATCGTAGAAATCGACGCCCGCATCGTATGCCATATCCATTATGCGGAACGCTGTTTTCTCGTCGGCCTGACTTCCAAAGGTCATGGTTCCCATGCAAATATCGGATACGACGATCGCGCTTTTGCCCAACCGATTTCTTTTCATGATGACTCCATCATTGACGATATAACTCTAATTTCACCACACTATAGATCGCGCCACGCAAAATGCCTAGTTACGGCAAGATGATGGTGCTTTACACTGGTTTGCATGCACCTGACTCAAGCCTGCCGCAAACGCCTTGTCATTCTACTCCTATTGGTTACCGCTGTGGGGTGGTACCTCTACCACCCTATCGGCAACATACTAGAGGACCAGTTGCAAAAGGGGCTGCAGCGCTTCGGGGTGGAAGCATACCAGCTGGATCGGCTGCATTTCGGGATAGACACTGTGTCGGCTGACCGGTTGCTGCTCCGCGGTCACCTATGGGGTCATAACCTGAAGGCGTCGTTACTGTCACCGGTTATCACCTTTGACTGGCGCACGTTTCTCACGGGAAAACTGCGATCCGTGCGCGTTGCACAATTCACTGTATCTATCACGGAGGCAGGGGTTGCGCCCAAAAAGACAGCGACGACGCACACCGACCTCAGCGTTGACGAACTTGTGCCTGCAAAATTGATGGGCAGGTTGCCCGTCAGGTCACTGCAAATCGACGCTCTGCAAGCAGACTACCGCGGAGAGCCACCATTTTCCGACCTGCACCTGTCAGGCGCTCTCTCATACCAGCAGACGCTCTCACTATCACTGTCAGGAATGCTCGATGATAGCCCTATCAGCTTGCAACTGCATGCAGCCGGTAACGCTGCCTCTCTCGCGGGCAGCCTCGGGGGTGCAGGACTGTCCATACCTGACATTATCGAAGAGGGCAAAGGTTCCGGCCGCGCCAGTCTAAATTTTGCAAATGGGCAACTGAAAGTCCAACTGGACACACTTCTGGCGTCAGGCAAATTCACCTTCGATACACCCCCACTCGACCTTGGCACCCGTCGTTGGTTGCAATGGGGGAATCGGGTACCCGTCAAGGTAAATCTCGCTGACCCACTGCATATAACCTTTGATGGAGACCAGTGGACAGGCACTGTACAGAATGCGTCGATTGCGCTCGGGAATGATCAATCAGAAATCGCTTTGCAAGCGCTGCAACTACACACCACCATGGCAGGCACACAACCCGATAAAACGCGCGTCGAGATCTCAACCAAAGTAGCCTCTACACTGCGTGGCCATCCGCTGCCCCCTGTAAAACTCTTCGTCGAACAAGAAGGCCCGTATGAAAACAGCACCGTGCACCTCTCACTCCTGACCCCATCAGACAGCCTGGAGGTAGCACTTAGCGGCCAACTCAACCTGCAGAAGATGCACGGCGACTTGCAGCTTAGCGCCCAGTCAAGTGATTTGCGTGCGCTTACCGAAAGCATCGGCCAGCCACTGCGAAAACTCGGTATATTGGGTGCACCGCTGCTCATTGATGCAGGTACATTCGAGATCCATTCACTGCTTACCGGTATTGATCATTGGACCCAGTCATCACGTGTTGAGATAGCAGGAGTCTCCGGCCAGTACGGCGATTACAGATTCAGCGGGTTTTCACTAGTAGGAGCATGGCAAGGCCTGGAAAATTTGCGGACAACGGAGCCAGTGATAATCAACCTGGAACACCTTGATATCGGGACAGACGTGTCAGAGGTCTCTTCAAGTTTTACGCTACCGCAACCAACGTCTCTCACAACGCCTAACATCGCTATCGGCTCTTTCTCAGCCATGCTCTTCGGCGGACGAGTATTTCTTCCCGAGACTGCCACCTGGGATTTTGGTGCCAACCACAATGCGCTAACGCTGCGCGCCCAGGACTGGCAGCTTGCCCGGATCGTAGCATTACAGCACGGTACGGATATCCAGGCAGATGGCCGGCTGGAAGGCGCACTACCGATCAAGATTACGGATGGCAGAGTCATTATTCACAACGGTTACCTGCGCGCACTGCCCCCCGGCGGCACCATTCGCTACATGCCCAATGAAAGCAGCCACAACCTACGCGATTCCAGCAGCGAGCTGGACTTGGCACTCAATTTACTGCGCGACTTCCACTACGAAATATTGAACAGCACCGTCGAGTTGGATAAGTCAGGCAAACTGCTGTTGAGCCTGTCTCTTGCTGGCAACAACCCCAACCAGCACGGCGGTCAATCAGTAAATTTTAACATTAACGTGGAACAAAATATTGATCCTTTGTTACAAAGTCTGCTGCTAAGTGGTAAGTTGATTGACAATATCGAGAATCGTCTGCAGTAGACTTTACCCGTGGGCAATACGCCGATGCGATTAGGGAGAATTTCATGCGAATAGCCCTTTACCTTTGCCTGACGATATTGGCAACGGCCTGCACGCCCACGGTGGAGGTCAAACCTCCCAGCGAACCGATCACCATTAACCTGAATGTGAAAATCGAGCACGAGATTCGAGTTAGGGTAGACAAAGAACTGGACGATCTCTTTTCAGAAGACAGTGAACTTTTCTAGGAGAACACCGCAATGACTGCCAAACAATTTCTCGGTTCAATCACACTAGCATTCTGCCTATCCACTCAGGCAGTTGCGCTTGACCTTGAGCAAGCCAAGCGGAAGGGTTTGGTCGGGGAAACTGACAGCGGTTACATTGCAGCAATAAAACCTTCCGCAGACATCGATACGCTGGTCGCCAATATCAACAGCCAACGCAAGGCTCAATACAAGAAAATTGCCGACAAGAATGGCATCAGCCTGCAGGCCGTCGAAGCACGGGCGGGATTAAAGGCTATTGAAAAAACACCCTCTGGCGAGCTTGTCAACACCGGCGCCGGATGGCAAAAAAAGTAGTCGTACCCGTTTCGGGCCGCCGCTAGATGGCCCCTTGTTCTTTGGCCATATCGAGAGCCAGATCCTCGATCATGTCTTCCTGTCCGCCGACCGTCTTACGTCGACCCAATTCAACCAGTATGTCGCGACTCGACAGACCATATTTCTCTGCCGAACGCTTTGCGAACAGCAGGAAGGAAGAGTAGACCCCAGCCCAACCCAGGGTCAATGCATCGCGATCGACACGGACCAAATGATCCATCATTGGAACAATGAGATCCTCCGCGACGTCCATCGCCTTGAACAAGTCAACCCCGGTCTCGACACCCATTCTGTCACACACTGCCAGAAAAACCTCCAGCGGGGTATTGCCTGCGCCTGCGCCTAGACCCGCCAGGGAGCCATCGATCCGATTGGCGCCCGCTTCCACCGCCGCTAACGAGTTCGCGATTCCCATAGCGAGGTTATGGTGACCGTGAAACCCCAACTCAGTTTCAGGATTAAGCTCAGCGCGCGCGAGTGCAACCCGTGCCGACACATCATCGGGCAACATGTACCCCGCAGAATCAGTAATATAAACGCAATTCGCACCGTACGACTCCATCAACTGCAATTGCAACAGCAGCTCCTCGGGCTCGATCATATGTGCCATCATCAGGAAGCCTACTGTATCGAGCTCCTTATATTGTGTAGCCATCTGAATATGCTGCTCGGATACATCAGCCTCGGTGCAGTGCGTCGCCACACGTATCGTGCCGATACCACAATCGACCGCCATCTTGAGGTGATCGACCGTACCGATACCCGGCAACAGCAGCGCCGACACACGCGTATTTTTCAACTCGCGACAGACCGCTTTAAGATATTCCTCATCACTGGCAGCGGGAAAACCATAGTTTACGGAGGCTCCCCCTAAGCCATCGCCATGCGTCACCTCGATCAAGGGAATGCCAGCATCGTCCATAGCCCTCGCTACCTTGACCATCTCCTCCACCGTGATCTGGTGCTGCTTCGGATGCATTCCGTCTCGCAAACACATGTCGTGAACAGTAATTTTTTTGCCTTTCAAATTCATCGTTGTCTAGCTCATTCGCTGTGGCATCGCGCAGTGCGGCAATGCTGGGGTTGATGCCTCAAAATCATCCTTTGCGTGTAGGCTGCGGACTGGCCTCATCGTTGACACGGCCGGTTTTCCAACAGACTCCGCCCATGAAGACACCTTGCCAACTGCCTCAAGCCGCTGCCGGCGAGAAACGGCCAGCCAGCATTTCCTCGGCATACATCTCACCGGTACGCAGTCCGGCTGCGGTCATAATGTCGAGATTGCCGGCATACTTGGGTAAAAAATCACCGAGTCCCTCGACTTCCATGTAAATGGAGACCCGATTGCCTTCAAACACTGGCCCATTCTTCAGGGCGTAGCCGGGCACATACTTTTGCACATCCTCTATCATCTCCTCGACTGACTTCCTGATTCGCGCCTGATCAGGAGCTTGCACCGTGAGGCAGTGTATCGTGTCGCGCATAATCAGTGGCGGCTCGGCGGGATTGATAATAATGATGGCCTTGCCCTCCTGTGCGCCACCGACGGTCTGAATGCCTTTTGCCGTGGTGCGAGTAAACTCATCGATGTTCTTACGCGTGCCAGGGCCCGCGGATTTGCTGCTTACAGTAGCAACAATTTCGCTGTACTTAACCGACTGGACACGACTCACCGCGGCGACCAGAGGGATCGTGGCCTGTCCACCACAGGTCACCATATTAACGTTCATGGCCTGTGCGGAAACGGCCTGCTCCAGGTTGACCGGTGGCACGCAGAACGGACCAACCGCAGCCGGCGTAAGGTCGATCATGACCGCCCCCTGCCCATTCACCTTACGGCTATTTTCCGCATGGACATAAGCCGAAGTAGCATCAAAACAGATCTGCACTTCGTCTTGTGCCATTGACGGCAGCATGCCGTCGACACCCTCGGCAGTAGTTTTCAGGCCCATGTCTGCAGCGCGCGCCAGACCAGGGGAGTCCGCCACAACGCCGACCATCCAAACCGGCTCAATCACCTCACTTCGAACCGCCTTCATCAACAGATCAGTACCGATGTTCCCTGGCCCTATAATGGCGGCTTTCACTTTTTTGCTCATCGCTTCGCTCTATCTCAAATTCATCACTATTGTTTAGGCCCCTCTGTCATATCGGATCGTGATGGCAGGATGACTTTACGTAATCGTAGTCTAAAGCTTAGACAAATCTGCAGCTACAACCACCGATTCCTTCGATTTCCAGTGCCATCTGGTCACCCACTTCCACCGGGATCAGTGGTGCCAATGAACCCGATAGGATTACCTCACCGGCTTTGAAGGGAATGCCAAATTCGCCCAGCGTATTGGCCAGCCAAGCGACCGCAGTCAGCGGATTGCCCTGCACCGCACTGCCCAGACCCTCGGCGTTGTATTGCCCATTTTTATGAATGGTCATTTTTAGATTAGGGAGGTCAAAGTCCCGCGGATCAACCTCGCGTTTACCCAGTACATAAACGCCACAGGATGCATTGTCGGCAACTGTATCCTGGATTTTGATGTTCCAATCCTGAATCCGCGAATCGACTATTTCAAAACACGGCATGATCGTTGCGGTCGCATCCAGAACATCTTGCTCGGACACCCCCGGCCCACTGAGGTCCGCGCGCAACCGAAATGCGATCTCTCCCTCCGCTCGCGGCTGGATCATATTCCCAGCGATCGGAATAGCCGAGCCATCGGTGTACTGCATCTTATCCGTAAGGAAGCCAAAGTCGGGCTGAAATACGCCTAACATGTCCTGTACTGGCTTACTTGTCACTCCGATTTTCTTGCCCACTATCTGCTCACCGTCCTGCGCAACACGCTGATTAACCATTCGCAATGACACATGATAGGCATCTTCTATGGTAATCCCGGGCTCCCTATCGGTGAGAGGCGCAAGGGTCGACTGTTTACGCAATGCACAGTACAACTCATCACCCAACTCGTCTATTCGCTTCTGATCCATCATGCCCTCAAATCACCCATTGCGAAGAAAATCAAGGCAGGCGCGGTTAAACATATCCGCGTGTTCAACCATAACCCAATGTCCGCATTCGGTAACCAGGATCAGTCGGAGCTTTCGCATATTGCTGGCCAAGGCAAGGATACCGTTTTCCGGCATCATCTTTTCGTTCATACCCCAGAACCCTAGCGAAGGACACGTGATTTCATGCAATCGGTCTACAAGAACAGGCACCTGCATGGTCGCCATTACATGCCCGTTCATGATTTCCATAATCTGCATACGCTCCGCAACGAGTTCATCCGTCGCGTGAATGGGGTCATACATCAGACCGGTGGCGACGAGGTCTTTCATAACAGCAGGGGTAACAGGCATACCAGAACCAAACACACTGAAAACCTTCTGCATGCCTGGCATCTGCTGGTACTCATGCAGTTCACTCAGCCCGCCAGGGGCCATCAGTATTAATTTATCTACCAGATCTGGATATTCCAGTGCCAGGCCTAACGCCACCGCGCCTCCAAGAGAGTTGCCCACCAACGTGCAGCACTGCACGCCTGCAACATCAAGGGTCTGCTTGATACACTCCACGAAGAACGCCAGTGGGTGATCGACGTCAGTGGGCTTATCGGAAAAACCATAGCCGATATGATCGGGGACAATGCAGCGATACCCTGCCGCCACCAAGCAAGGGTAATTACCTTTGAAATTACTGTAGCCGCTGGCTCCAGGGCCTGAGCCATGTAGGAAAACGACCACGTCGCCGCGGCCTTCATCAAGGTAGTGCATGCGATAACCGTTTGCACAGTCCGCAAAGCTGCCCTCAGGCAGCAGGCCCTTCATATTCATCGGTGCTCCCGCTAGGAATGGCCGGCTCAAAGAGCGTAGTCGGCGTTCTCCTCACCGAACAAGACGCCACCCATGTTAAGCGCAAAGGGTTTCGAATGGTTTGCAACATGAGCCTGACTGGCCAGGATATCGAGGTGGAATGCTAGCAGTTCACTGTCTCGTCGGATACCCCCACTGCCAGCTGCCTTGAGCATACGGCTGGATAAAGCGACACAGCGGTCTGCCACCACCGCCGAATCATAGCGATAGCGGATCCTGTCCTCGACAGGGATGGGTTGACCGGCACGGCAACTGGCCATCATGGCATCAAAGTTGCGTATCATAGTCAGCTTCATTTCTTCGTATTCTGTCTTTACCTCTGTCGCTATCAGTCGAGCAAAAGGGTCATCCTTCATCTTTGCTGGACCGACCTGTCGCGTTTTTGCCACATCAATGAATGCGTCCAGCGCTCCTTGCAGGGCGCCCAGTGTCGCGGTGCACACGGCGCGCACGAACACCTGCATGAACGGCATACGGTAGAGAGGCGCAGTATTCACCGCGTTACCCGGGTTCACGCACAGAAATCCATCGATAGACTTATGCGTACGATGCTCGGGAACAAACACTTCGTCGACGACGATATCGTGGCTGCCCGTACCTTGCAATCCAACCACATCCCAATTGTCCACTATCGTGTAATCACTAATGGGCACCAGGAAAGTGCGGTAATTGGTCATGTCAAAAGGCGCCTCAGGTGTGGGCACCACCGCACCTAGGAAAGCCCACTTGCAGTGCTCCGAGCCACTGGAGAAGCTCCAGCGACCACTGAGCCTGAAGCCGCCGTCAACTACCTTGACCTTGCCGACCGGGGCATAGGAGGACGAGATCAAGACCGTGGGATCCTCTGCCCAGACATCCTGCGCGGCCTGGTCATCGAACACTGCCAACTGCCAATTGTGCACCGCAATGACACCCAGAACCCAGGCACTTGAAGGGCAATAACGCGCAACCTCAAGCCCCACAGCATAGAAAACCTGGGGGTCCATGGCATACCCACCCCATTGCTCAGGTTGTAGAATCTTAAAGAAACCCGCCTCGTGGAACTCCGCTATCGTTTCTTGCGGCACGCGCTTTTCGTCTCTGGCTTGCGCGCGTCGTTCGCGCAGGTCAGGGCCCAGGGCCGTCGCTGCGGCGATAAGCTTCTGGGCCCGCGGGCTATCCAGCCCATAGGGGTTTACAGATAAACTCGCCTCATTTCTGGCTTGTGTCATAGAAGTCATCAGCTGCTCCTGTAGGGACTGACAAAGTGGTACTATAAGACGAATAGGACAAGCCCCGCATCCTCTATTTAGGGTATCGTGACTACTCCACAACCGCGCTCCCGAAGACCGTTGGATCTCCTAAAAAAGCGCGATGGGAGGGCGGCGAAGCGCCACCACTGTCACTCACCCCGTACTCTTGCCCCAACTCCGCACCAATCAGCACCTGTCCACTCTTTTCCATGAGCCTGGGATCTTTGGCCAGTGCATCGATCACCCTGCCCGTAAATTCGGGGGTTTCGGCCGTACTGGACAATTCTCCATACTTAGCAGGCGCGGCCTCGATGACGCGCCGTGTGCGCTCGGTCAACAGAAACCCCATCCATATCGATACCACAGCAACATTGTAGGGCCTGAAATCGACAGCCATATCGTGAGCCATCTTATCGACGGCCGCCTTGCCGGCACCATAAGCAGGTCCATGCATGTAGATCCTGCCACCAAACGAGGACGTATTCACAATCAGACCCTCCCCATTTGCTAACAGCAGCCGTGCAGCATGCCAAGCCGCCGTATAATGGGATTGCAGACCCACATCCCACAGCACAGTCAGCGCGAGTGGCTTCTCCCAAAACGGTCCGGCGCGGGTCAGGTCATCAGGCAAATTGGTAGCATTGTTCACGAGGATATCAAGACGGCCCTGCTCCGATCGGACCTGCTCGAACAGTGCCTTTACGGCTGTCTCGTCAGCGTGGTCACAATGCACTGGGATACCGCGCCCGCCAGCCTCCGTCACCGCCAACGCGGTGGCCTCCACGGTACCTGACAACGGCGCATCTCCCTCATGGCGAGTGCGTCCGGTTACGTATACCGTTGCGCCCGACGCGCCCAGGGCGACAGCAATACCCTTACCAGCGCCGCGACTAGCCCCAGTCACCACAACCACTCGATTCTGCGACAGTCCCATACGCTGCGCCCCCTATACAGGTTATGATCAAAACCTCATCCTAAACGCAGCCGTGTCAGGGACCAAGCAGAGAACGCTATGAGCAAGCCATTTTTTGCGGCTAGATTGAAAAGTCCAGAGGCACTTGAGAGGACACGCGACATTGTTTTGTCTTTCTATCTGGCGTTCATCGCCTTGTTGCCAACATCCGTCATGGCTGATCTGGACAGCAGGCTTGTCCTGGCAGCGGACTCAAGCCCAATGCTGCGAGCGATTGGGAAACTGCAAATTCCCGCGCAACGTATGTTTCACGGCCGCAAAACACACTATCTGGATGACTGCAGTGCCACGCTGGTCGCCTTGTCCGGAAGCGGTAATGCAGATGTCATCATTACCGCCTGGCATTGTCTCGAGCGCTACCAGGATCTGAGCCGCAGCATTCTGTTCACATCACAAACCGCTTCAGGCGACCTGCTGCAGCGAGAGGCACGCCCCTTGAGCGACGGCGGCGGCATGCACGCTGACTGGGCGATACTGCGGCTGCGTCCCGCTGTACCAACAACACAGCTGTCGGCAATGGCGTTACTTCACACAACCGCAGACGCAGGGCATCCGGTTGCCATGGCGGGCTACTCTCGAGACCGCGGACTCAGCGAGGGCGACCGTCTTCTGACCTACGATCCCGAGTGCGCCATCACCGCACAAACAACCGAGGCCGTCGACACCGATTGCATCGCCTTCAAGGGAGCCTCAGGCGGCGCAGTCATCCAATTTGATGCCAACGACCGCCCACGACTATGTGGTGTTATTTCCCAGGGTAACGGTGCAGGTAGAAGCACCTACGTGCCACTAGCCCTGTTTAGGAAGACCTTGCTTCAGTACTTGCGCTGACAGCTACAATGCTGCGGGCTTGACGCGCCGGCGATGGTGCGCCCACATGCCTTTGCCCCCGCCGTATGGCCAGATCCACCTGTTTCTGGCGCTCGCGGAACCGAGCCATCTGATCGGCGCTGAGCGCATGGAAACAATGATGACAGCAAACGCCCCGCTCATATTTATCCGACAACTTGTCCTGTTCGGTTATCGGATGCCGACATCCGTAACACTGATCGAACTGCCCCTTCTGCAATTGGTTGTTCACGGCTACCCGGTTGTCAAACACAAAACACTCACCCTCCCACGCACTAGCCTCAGGCGCGACTTCCTCCAGGTAACTCAGGATGCCACCCTGCAAGTGATAGACCTCTTGAAAACCCTCATTCAGCATAAAAGACGATGCTTTTTCACAGCGGATACCGCCCGTACAGAACATGGCTACACGCTTGTGTTTTCGAGGGTCAAGATTGCGGCGCACAAAGTCTGGGAACTCGCGAAAGTTCACGGTCTCAGGATCCCGTGCGCCGCGGAATGTACCGATATCAACCTCGTACTCATTACGCGTGTCCAGAAGCAATACGTCAGGATCAACAATCAGGGCATTCCAGTCTTTCGGCTTAACGTAGGTCCCCACACGCTGGTTAGGATCGACGCCAGGAACACCTAACGTGACGATCTCCTTTTTCAATTTTACTTTCATACGATGGAAAGGTACTCGGTCGTCGAGGGACTCCCTATGCAGAAGGTCCGCCAACCGGGGATCACCGCGCAGATAGGTAAGTACCCGGTTGATGCTATTCCTGCTCCCCGCTATGGTCGCGTTGATACCCTCCTGGGCTAACAACACGGTGCCCTTAACCCCCGCCTCATGACAAATCTGCGACAACGGCTCACGCAGTTCACGGTAATCTTCCAACACGACAAATTTGTACAGTGCTGCGACAACAATGTGGGACTGCATCAGCGGACCTCTGACGCGCTACCGCCGAGACATGCCGGAGAATCGGGAGCCAGCTCTCGCCGCTGCTCCCACTCGTCAGGTGCATAGGTATGCAGGGCAAGCGCGTGCACCGGCCCTTGCAGCTCTTTCGCAAGCACCTTATACACCTGTTGATGGCGAACCACTCTGGAGGCGTGCGCGAAGGCGGCGCTGACCAGCACAACCCGAAAGTGCGTCTCCGAATTTGCGGGTACGCTGTGCTGGTGACTTTCGTTCTCGACATCGAGAAAATCTGGGGCAAAATGTGCGCGAAGTCTGTCTTCTATGTCTTGCTGAGTCGTCATGCAAAAACCTGCAAAAGTAAAGTTAAACGTCTGCCACCATTATAACTAAGCCAGGAAAACCGCGACAGCGCTAAGATTAGGCCCTCACTGACCTGCGGGCAGCACGAAATTGACCAGGCGTCTGCCCAGTCCACTTCTTAAATGAGCGATGAAAAGCGCTGGGATCTGTGAAGCCCATTTGGAGCGCTACATCGTTAATGGACAAGTCCAAGCGATCCAGGCAAAGCTTGGCTGCCTCACACCGGGCCTGGTCTTTCAATTGCTGGAAGGTAGTCCCCTCCCTTTTCAATCGACGCCGCAAGGTCGGCGCAGACATATTCAAGGCTCTGCTAATTGTATCAAAGCCGGGGAATCCTTCGCTGAAATCATGCCCGATCATCGCTTTTACCTGGGTCGATAGGTTGTTACTGGTCGACCCATTCTCCATTAGCAGCAATTGGTACGGCGCGGTGCGAAGGAACTCTCGCAGTGAATGCTCGGTGTGAACGACAGGCCAACTCAAGCAGGCACTATCAAAATATAGTAAGTCATTGTGTTGATTAAAGTACAGAGGACAGCCGAACAAATCCTCGTACTTCTTCAACCGTTCAGGCGTATCCCCGGTAAAGTCCACACGTTTCAACAGAATGGGTCTACCACACAACCAGCCAAAAAATCGATGCCAGGTGGACAGGCCATAAGCATCGGGCGCCTCAACGCGAGGACTGCCCTCTCGTACTACAGTGCGATAACCGACCCGAGCGAACTGATCGCTGAAGTTCGCATAAAGCTGGCTACGCTCGTCAAAAAAAGTACGATAAAACTCTGATGCTCGCTGGATCGCCTCCCCAAGATTACGACAGGAAATGATGCAATAGCACATCATTCGAAATGCACCTGGCGCCACTAATTCGCTACCAGTAGTTCCAAACGTTTCGTCCTGTAAAAGACTGAGAACACCTTGGTAGACGCGGGAGTATTGCATGGCACTGATTTCACCGCGATAGGCCGGATCCTCTTTATCTAAGGGATTAAAGTCGAGACCCGCCTCACTGAGGATTACGGTGAAGTCGTACCCGTGCTCTCCCACCATACGCAGAAGGGTACAAACAAAGCGGGTGGGCACACGGTCACTCATTGCAGATTAGGGCTGGCCAAATACGCTGCTCATCATAGCAGAAGCCGGTTTTCTAGGTCAGTTAGATCCCCTGGAGCCCTCTATCGAACGGGCTTGCCCTTCAGTTTTCACCAGGAACAAGGGGAGACCGGAATTTCCAGCCGCGCTATACTGCAACTGTGCGCTGGACGGGAGCGGGACGATGGCAGAAACAGAACGCTACGATATCTACTTTGCAGGACAGGTACAGGACGGGCAGGAGGCACAGGAGGTGCGCATCCAATTTCGGGCGTTGTTCGACGCGGACGATACCACCCTTGACCGCCTGTTTAGCGGTAGGCCCAATATTATTAAACGTGGCTGCGATCGTGCGACCGCTCAGCGATATAAAAACGCCATGGAGCGTGCGGGTGCCGTGCCTGTTATTCGAGCACAACAAAATACCGTTCACACTAGCAAAGAGAAAACTGCTGCTGAGAAAATAGCCGCATTGGCAGCCGCTCCCGACGAGACCGGATACCGGCAGGCGCAACAAGTATCTCAGCTGGCCAGTCAAGCCACGAAACCCAGTGATAGCGGCATTGAGCTCTCGCCCCCCGGGACGGCAGTGCTGCGCGAGAGCGAGAGAGCCAAGCCAGTGAACCGCGAGGTTGATACATCCGCACTTTTTATTGACACAACTGCCACCCGCCTCGCTGCTGAATCGCAGCCCCCGGTACTATCGCTAGACATCAGCCACCTGACTGTGGCTGAAGCCGGAACCACGATACCCAACCTGCTCACGGCAGAGACACACGTGTCACCCAATACAGATGCCCTTAGCTTGGCCGCGCTGGGAACAGATTATAGTGACTGCGCAACACCCGAACCACCCCCACCCACACTAGATCTGTCGGGGCTCAGTGTGGATGCCCCTGGAGCAAACTTAGTGGAAGGACAGTATAGAAAAAAACATACCGACGAGATGCCCGCAACCAGTCACCTTTCGCTGAGCGATTAATTACTCGGCACAAACAATAGAGGGCATTATGGAAGCCTCACCCTGACCTGCAATCCAGGATTGTTGCTCCCGAGTTCGACACGGCCATAGTGATACTGTGCAATTGCTTGCACTAAACTCAATCCGAGACCATGCCCGGGCAGCTCTGTACGGCTGGACTCCACGCGATAAAATCGCCTGAAAACGTTTTTTCGTTCACTAACCGGAATGCCAGGGCCACTGTCGGATATCACGATGCTATGCCCATTAACCGACCCCAGCCCATTCCCAGGGCGCAGCCGAACCTGGATACTGCCACCAGACGGCGTGTACTTGAGCGCATTGTCCAGCACATTCGCAAACATCTGGAACAACAGATCTGCTTCACCGCGGCAAAATTGCGCCTGCGGTGCATCAAGTTCCAAACAGATATCCCTGTCCAATGCGAGGGGTTCATATAACTCGACCACGTCACTTAACAGCGCTCGGAGCTCCACATCACTACCGCCCGCCAATCGACTACCCGATTCCAACGCCGAAATGCGTAAAAGTGCGTTGAACGACGTCAACAAATCATCGCACTCATCTATGATACCGTCGAGCTGGCTCACACCATCCCTATCCGAGAGCCTCGATCGCAATTGACTCAAATTGTTCCGCATGCGGGTCAGCGGAGTTCTCAGATCATGCGCAATATTATCCGAAACACGTCGAACACCCTGCATCAGCGATTCCATTTGCTCCAACATCTGGTTCATCACCTCAGCCAATGCACGTACGTAGCCCTGTTCTTCATCTACGTGCAGCCGCTGACTCGGCGCGCCTCGGATAATACGCGATATATCCCTATTCAAAATCTGCACGCGGTCTAAGGCACGCGACGCACTGAAAAAACCGCCGGTAATGCCAAGGACAAGCGTCGCAACCATTACGGTAACCAGTGTGCGAAAGACCAATTTTGCACGCTCTACTATGTCAGCGTAGCCACGTGCCACAATAGCGGAATACCCCTCGCCCAATTCCATAGGGTGAGCAAGGAACTCGACCTCGACAGACTCACCCCAGTTTTGCAACGCCATTTCAAAACCTAACCACCCATCGTCAAACTGCCTATAACGGGAAGCCGATGGCAAATCGCCTGCTACTTTGTCTCCAGTGCCATCAGTCACTAGGTAATAAAAACGGTTGACTGAAGGCGAGCTGGTCTGAGCTTCAATGTACTGCTCCACGCCGGCAAGTTCCCCACCACGGTAAACCAGCTGTAAAGTTTCCAACTCTTCAATTACACTTTCTCCGAGATCGATGAAAGAGGAATAACTGAAATAAATATAGAAGCTCACCGCTAACACAAACACAGTGGCACTTAGCGCGGTTACATATTTAACGATGTAGCGAAAGGTAAGACTATTGGCAACTTCTCTGACCTGCACTGCGTTGCAATCAGTGATCGAGCTCGGGGCCTAGTCGATAACCTGTGCCCCGCACTGTTAGGAGAAGAGGACGCTCAAAACCCTTATCAATTTTCTGACGAAGCCGCGAGATATGGACATCAATCACATTAGTCTGGGGGTCGAAATGGTAGCCCCAAACATGCTCTAGCAGCATCGCTCGGGTAACTACCTGCCCGGCATGGCGCATCAAATACTCGAGAAGTTTATATTCACGCGGCTGCAGATTAATTGTAGTCTCTCCGCGTTGAACAAACTGTCGCAACAAGTCCATCGATAGGTCATGGACTACCAGCCGCGTCTGGGCCTCGGATTCGAGTTTTGCCGAGCGACGCTTCAAGACATCAAGTCTCGCCAACAATTCCGCCATGGCAAATGGTTTCACCAGGTAGTCATCCGCGCCACTGTGCAAGCCTTGCACCCGGTCATCGACATCACCGAGGGCGCTCAGTACGAGCACCGGCGTGTTGTCACCCGCCTTGCGCAGGGCGCTGATCAGCTCCAGCCCATTCATCTTGGGCATCATTCGATCAATCACCATGACGTCATAAGCGTGGTTGATTGCTGCTTCACGCCCAGCGCTGCCATCACACGCATGCACGCAGCTATGGCCCGCAGCACTTAACTCCGCGACGACGAATTCCGCTACCTGCTTATCATCCTCGACCAGTAGAATATTCATGCTCGACAGGGCTCCTAAAACCGAGCTCAATGTAGCACGCCCTCAAAGTCTCCCTCAATTTACATTTCGTTAATCCTTCAAACATTAATGCTACACTGGCGCATATGCTCACGAACGATAAACCGCTTTCTCCTTCTCTTTTGAGGCGCTTGTCTGCCTTGATATACGATACACTGCTAGTTATTGCACTGGTTATGGTTATTAATGGTCTGGCTCTAGCTGTGGTGTCACAGATATCCGAACAGGATGTATTGAGTCCGCCACTGGTTCAATGCCTTACCGCACTGACTATTTCTGGCTTCTTCTGTGTATTCTGGATAACGAATGGGCAGACACTGGGGATGCAGGCCTGGCGCATCCAGCTGGTCGACTTTGAGGGTCATCGCCCCAATATGACGAAAGCGCTAATTCGCTGCGTCGGTGCTACTATTTCTGCCGGTTGCCTGGGCTTGGGATACCTCTGGTGCCTGGTTGATCGCAATAAGCGCTACTGGCACGACTATTTGTCCCACACAGAACTCATTCTCTTGCCAAAACACGTTAAAAGTAACCGGCTCTGATCGACCGATAACTGCCAGCTAGCCCACTAAAGTGCAGGGTGACACAGTATCAGAATACATCAAGGACACCATTCAAAACGAGGTAAACGCATGACCGCCATATCTTTCACTGCTCGTAACATCCGTGACGTTGTTTCGGCGAAAACCCACTGCGCCATCTTGCCAGTATTTCATAAGGCCAAACTTACCGGTGCCGCACTGCAGCTTGATCGTGCATCAGACGGGAGTATCAGATCCGCCCTGGCACTTGGCGACTTCGCGGGCAACCCAGGAGAGACCCTTCTTCTACCGGGAACAGGCGGAGCAAAACGTATACTACTGATCGGCTGTGGCGACCCCAACAAATTTGACCGGAAATCGGCTCGTAATGTGAGCAAGCAATTGCATGATGCCCTTTGCTCCACAAAGGCTACTGACAGCATACTGCACCTTGGACTACTCAAGCTAAAGGAAAGGGACGCCTGCTGGCTACTCTCTTACCTTGCTCGCTTCCTCACAACAGCGTCTTATCGCTACACCGAGACCTTGTCCAGTCCTAAGAAGGCGATGAAGCTTTCGAAGTTGATCGTCAATGCCAGCAAGGAACTGCCGGTGCCCACCGCTTCATCAGCCTTGCGTGACGGTCACGCGATGGGCCTGGGAGTCAACGAAGCCCGAAATCTCGCCAATCTACCGGGCAATATCTGCACCCCTACCCATCTGGCTCGTCATGCGAGAAAGCTCGCCCGTAATGCGAAAAAGCTGAGCGTTAGCGTATTGGAAGAAAAAAAAATGCGGGAAATGGGCATGGGCGCACTCCTTTCTGTGTCTGCTGGCAGTGACCAACCCGCCAAACTCATTGTAATGCACTATGAGGGCGGCAAGTCGAAGGACAGGCCTCATGTGCTGGTCGGGAAAGGCATTACGTTCGACAGTGGCGGCATTTCCTTAAAACCGGGTGCCAAGATGGATGAGATGAAGTTCGATATGGGCGGCGCAGCCAGTGTGTTCGGTACACTCCGCGCGGCTATCGAAATGAACTTGCCATTAAATGTCGTCGGTATCGTTGCTGCGGCAGAAAACATGCCAAGCGGACGCGCCACCAAGCCCGGTGATGTGGTGACAAGCATGGCAGGCAAAACAATCGAAGTATTAAACACCGATGCCGAAGGTCGGCTAGTATTGTGTGATGCGCTGGCCTATGCCGCGCGCTACAAACCGGATACCGTTATCGACATCGCCACCCTGACAGGTGCGTGTGTTGTGGCCTTGGGTTCTCACGCCTCGGCGCTGTATGCCAACAACGATAGTTTAGCGGACGACCTCCTCGAAGCGGGCATCGAGACTTACGATCGAGCCTGGCGCATGCCCCTTTGGGAAGAGTACAACGCGCAATTGAAAAGCAATTTCGCGGACCTCGCAAACATTGGAGGCCCCGGCGGGGGTAGCATCACAGCCGCATGTTTCCTCGGCGCCTTCACCAAAAAATACCGCTGGGCCCATCTTGATATCGCTGGTTCTGCCTGGAACAGCGCGCCAAAGGGCGCGACAGGCCGACCCGTCCCTCTTCTTACGCGCTTTCTGATGGATAAAGCGGGCCGCGAGCGATGACGCATGTCGGATTCTATGTCGTGGCAACAGCAGGACACGGGCAGCGACTGCAAGTCGCTGCCCGGCTTGCCGACAAAGCTTTCAGGCGTGGACACCGTATCTTCATCCATACGAGCAACGAGGCACAGGCACAGGAACTAGACCAGCTATTGTGGACCTTTCGTCCCAGCAGTTTCATTCCCCATGGACTCTGGGGGCAGGCGCACACCGATGCTGTCGCTATCGGCTGGGGGCAGGATCCGGCGCACCATAACGACTTTTTAATCAACTTACAGCTGCAGGTACCGCCTTTTTTCAGTCGCTTCAAGCGCGTCGCGGAAGTTGTCACACCGGAGGCGGCCAGCCTAGCCGCACTGCGCGACTCATGGAAATTCTATAGGGATCGCGGCTATCACTTGGAAAAACACGACATCCCATCAGCAACCGATCAATGAGTACCGTATAATTTGCTGCCGCGCTTGAATTACCAGCAGTAAACGCGCCGACTGCATTGCCGGATTTTCAATCTTATGAATAAGACATTTCAGCCCACCGACATAGAGACCCGCTGGTATCAGGAATGGGAGGAAAAAGGCTATTTCGCTCCTCAGGGCGGCAGTGAGACCTATTGCATCATGATCCCGCCGCCAAATGTCACGGGCAGTCTCCATATGGGCCATGGCTTCCAGGAAGCCCTCATGGATGCCCTGATCCGCTATCACAGAATGTTGGGTTACGACACGCTCTGGCAGGCAGGTACCGATCACGCGGGCATTGCCACACAAATGGTGGTGGAACGGCAGCTGGAGGCCCAGGGACTGAGCCGCCATGCAATCGGGCGCGACGGCTTTATCGAGAAAGTGTGGGAGTGGAAAACCCATTCCGGCGACGCCATTACCCGGCAGTTGCGACGACTGGGTTCTTCACTGGACTGGTCTCGGGAACGTTTTACTATGGACCCGGGCCTCAGCGCCGCTGTGCAGGACGTTTTCATTAGACTGTACCGTGAAGGGTTAAGCTATCGTGGTAAACGACTGGTCAATTGGGACCCTATTCTG
>JABSPW010000050.1 GCA_013214285.1 Halioglobus sp.
GGCTTATTCCGGTGGGCGCGAGGGTTTGATGTATGGCTGCGATCTGCCTCTTGAGTACCTCGCGCGGAACGCGGGAGCGGATCGCCAACGTATGCAGGCGCGCTTTGCTCAGCGTCTTGATATCGAATTTAACGGCATTCAAGAGCTGGAATCTACACTGGATGATATTTCAGCTGGTGGTTTACGTATTACGGTGCCTGACCCCTTGCCTGTTGGTCAGTCGTTGCAGACAGTCATTAGTACGTTGGATGAGAAATGCTCACTGAAGCTGCGTGCGCGTGTGGTAGGACAAAAAGCAATTAAACTCGCGGCTGGCGAGTTCTACCACGTCGGATTAAAGTTCGAGCACCCGGCAGAGGAGCTGAATAAACGCGTGCAGCAACTGATTACTCAGGTCGCCACCATCGAGCAATCGTGACACGCCGCGACCATCTTCTGGCGCACATGGCATTGCAAGATTCTGGACAAAAAGTCGCGAAATCGGCGGTGGGGCTGCAGGGCGCAAGTATCTTCGCTGGCGCAACATTAGCCTTATTGTTCTGCTCAAATGCCCAGGCGCAAGGTCTGGACCAACGGGTTGAGGCGGTTTTTCGGCCTCTGGCTAATGCGCTCTCCGGCGTTGTTTTTCACAAAATTGAACTTTTCGGCGAGCCTTTCCCTCTCATCGTTTTGTGGCTGGCGGTTGCAGCACTTTTTTTCACTGGTTACCTTGGCTTTATCAACATCCGCGGCTTAGGGCTAGCGCTGCGCCATGTGCGTGGAGACTTTTATAACCCAACGGCCAGCGGAGAGATATCCCACTTTCAGGCTGTGGCGACGGCGGTCTCCGGAACCGTCGGTATAGGCAATATTGGTGGTGTCGCTGTCGCGATCGTGGTCGGTGGGCCGGGTGCGGCGTTCTGGCTGTTCGTCGCAGGCTTTCTTTCTATGTCTACCAAGCTGGTCGAATGTACTCTAGGGGTTAAATACCGCCGACAAAACCCAGATGGATCCGTTTCAGGTGGCCCCATGTACTATCTCGAGCATTTTTTGAGTATCCGCGGTGCACCGCGACTCGGCAAGCTTTTGGGGGGGTTCTATGCGCTGTCTCTGGTCATCGGTTGCCTCGGTATTGGCAACATGTTTCAGTCTAACCAGGCCTACGTCCAGTTTGTCAATATTTCCGGGGGAGAAGCCAGTTTCTTCGCCGACAAGGGCTGGTTGTTTGGGCTGATACTGGCGCTGATTATCGCATTGGTGATTATCGGAGGGATTCGCTCGATCGCCCGGGTAGCCGCCCACATCGTACCTTTTATGGGTATTCTCTATGTGGTCAGTGCGCTGGTTATCATTGCTATGAGTGCAAACCACATCCCTTCCGCGCTGGCCCTCATTTTTAACGAGGCATTTAGCTTGAAGAGTGCTGCCGGCGGTATGGTCGGTGCGATCATCGTGGGCTTCCAGCGCGCGCTGTTTTCCAATGAGGCGGGTATCGGCTCCGCATCGATTGCCCATGCCGCGGTACAGACGGATGAGCCGGCGTCGGAGGGCTTGGTGTCACTGCTGGAGCCTTTTATAGACACCATAGTGATCTGCACCCTCACGTCGTTGGTGATTGTGACGACTGCTTACCCTAACGGGTTGATGAACACAGGGGTCGAGGGTATCGCATTGACTTCGGCTGCTTTTGAGCACCATATCAGCTGGGCGCCTCTTCCGTTAGCACTGGCAGCACTATTATTCGCATTCTCCACCAGTATCGCCTGGTCATACTACGGTTTGAAAGCTTGGACCTACTTGTTTGGCGAAGGAGCTGCAGTGCAGCTACTGTTTAAGATGATCTTCTGTGCCTTTATCGCATTAGGTTGTATGATTCAGCTTTCCGCTGTCCTGGATTTCTCCGATGCCATGGTCTTTTTGATTGCCATACCCAACATTTTCGGATTGTATCTATTTGCACCGGAGGTGAAGCGGGAGGTGAGGGGATATATCGAGCGGGTGAACGCAGTGCATGCGGCGCGCGACAACGATGAGTATCAATAGGGTCGGTCGCCATCCACGGTAATGCGGAATAGTCTGCGGTGAGCCGGGAAATAGTCATTGACTGGCTTGTGTTGCGTACTGCGATTGTCCCAAATAGCGATGCTGTGGGGTTGCCACTCGAAGCGGCAGGTGAATTGCATACCGGTAATGTGCTTAAACAGGAAACGCAGTATTCGATCACTTTCCTGTCGGCTCAGTTGTTCAATATGGGTGGTGAATAGGCTGTTCACAAAAATCACTTTCTTGCCTGTTTCGGGATGGGTTCGTATAACCGGGTGGCTTACTGGTGGGTAGTTTTTAAGAGCAGAGGCCAGTCGCTCATGCCCGCCCGGTTCGTTCAGACTTTCCCTGAAGCCATGCGCAAAATCATGCACCGCCGTCAGCTCTCCGAGGAACGCCTGCATGTCCCCAGGAAGGGCAGTGTACGCTGCTGTCATACTCGACCAGAGGGTATCGCCGCCCCTGGGGGGGACAACCACTGAGCGCAGCACCGTCGCCATCGGAGGGTGTTCCCTGAAGGTCATATCACTGTGCCACGCTTCTATCTTCGTTGGCTTTTCCGCTGTGCTCTCAAGGATGGTGACTTCGGGATGTCCATCGACAGTATCATATGCCGGATGGGTCTGCAGCGGTCCCAGGGATGAGGCCAGCGCCCTCTGTTGCTCGGGAGTGATGTCTTGGTTTCGGAAAAAAATCACCTCGTGTTCGTTGAGCAGCGTACGCAGGCTCCAGCAGTCGTCGGCACTTATTGCTGTACTTAGATCTAGACCCCATACTTCAACACCGAGTGCGCTGCCCACAGGTTTGATATTCGGCATGGCCCGTGCTCTCCTTGTAACCGGTTGTCCGATTCATTCTGGTAAGCAATTATAGGTGATATACCGCAGTCGCCCAGTCCCGCTACTGAGTCTGTATACTGGGCGGTAGATGTTTGGCGGTACCTTACCCATGACAGCGAGCGTTTCCATTTGGGTCGATGCGGATGCGTGTCCCAGAGTGATCAGGGAAATCTTATTTCGCGCGGCGCAACGTAAGCAGCTCATGTTGACATTGGTGGCCAATCACGCAATTCCAGTACCGCCGTCGCCTTTTATACGCTGCCTGCAAGTCGAACAGGGCTTCGACATGGCAGACAACTTTATCGCGGAACATGCTGCGGAAAATGACCTGGTGATCACCTCCGACATCCCACTGGCTGCCATGCTTGTCGAGAAAGGTGCTCAGGTGATCACGTCCCGTGGAGAGCTCTACACACAGCATAATATTCGTCAGCGCCTGAATATGCGTGATTTTATGGATACCATGCGCGCCAGTGGTGAACATACTGGTGGTCCTCCTGCGCTGGGACCGCGTGAAAAGCAGGCTTTCGCCAATGCTTTGGATAGTTATCTGGCGAGGCTTGCGTAGTGATATTTTTTGAATATCCTGCGTAAGTTTTTTCCAGATCTATTCAAGCAATCTCACACGACACACGCCTGCCGGACTGAAGGATGCAATCACGCCGCCTTCTGGAACTTACCTCAGTCTTTAAAGCAGATAGCGATTCTAACAGGTAGACGATGCTGCAGGGCAGTATGGATTGCAGCAAGGTGCCGGTTTTGACCGGCCCGCTGCACCCGCTTTCGGAGCATCAGCGAGTACGTTTTGCCTTATGCAGGTGTTCAGTGGATGTATGTAACGGCTTTCGAAAAGATTCAGGTAGTGCCGAGTAGAGGCACGCCCTTCAATGTGATGCGGTGCATGAGACGAAACTGTCCCCGGTAGTCGTTTTTTGCCAGATGCCATGTTCTACGATTGTCCCAGAATGCAACGGAGCCGGGTAGCCAGTTGAATCGACAGGTAAATGCATCCTGCTCCGTATGGCCATAGAGGAAATTCAAAAGTGCAAAGCTTTCTTTGTTGCTCCAGCCCTCGATGCCAATGGTATGCCCCGGGTTTACGAACAGTACCTTGCGGCCACTGTCGGGATGTCGGATGACCATAGGATGTGTGGCCCCTCCCACACGATCCATGCCGCCAAGTTGCTGCGACAAGTCGGTCTTTTGATAGTATCCGTCCTCTCCGTAGAGGTGCTCGTTGGAATGCAATGCTCGCAGGCCTTCAAGCGTTTGCTGTAGTCCGGGTGATAGGGCGTCGAAAGCATTGGCAGCATCCGCAAAGCAGGTATCACCACCACGGTCTGGCAACGATCTCGCCACCAGAATTGATCCCAGCGCAGGTTCTTTATCGTAGGAGTGGTCTGCGTGCCAGCCGCCACCAATGTTCGTTTCTTGATGCTGTTCCTTGCGGACCTCCGCGATGTTGGGGTAGCCTTCGGCGGACTGGAAGAATTTGTTCAGGACAATGCTACCCCAGCGTTCAGCAAAGTCGACGTGGTCTTCCTTTGACAGTTTTTGGTCGCGAAAAAACAGGAGTCCATAGTCGGAAAATGCATTGCGAAGTTTTTTTAGGTCATCACATTTGAGTCCCGCCAGCTGGATTCCACTGACCACTGCGCCGCAGCCCGGGGTGAATGGGGTAATATCCAAAGTTGGCATCCTCCTGAGGTCTTATTCTTCTCCTGCTCTTATGCAGAATTATCTATACTCAGAGTCGCTTGCAGTTCCTTTTTCAGGAACTTCCCACTAGCATTGCGCGGTAGGGGTTTTTCCATAATCCAAATATAGCGAGGTATCTTGTACGCGGAGAGCAGGCCACGGCTGAATGCGCGAAGGTCCTCTGCACTCAGAGCAGTGCCATCCTTAGGGAATACGGCAGCGCCCACCTCCTCACCCAGCGTCTCGTCGGGCACGGAGAAAACGGCCGCCTCCGCGACGCCTGGATGTTGGAACAATACTGTTTCGACCTCACTACAGGTAACATTCTCACCGCCGCGTAACACCATGTCTTTTGCGCGATCCACGATATAGAGGAAGCCGTCCCTGTCCAAATAACCGATATCTCCCGAGTGCAGCCATCCATCGACGATAGTCTCTCTGGTGGCGTCGTCGCGGTTGAGGTATCCTTTGATAACTTGTGAGCTCCTCATCAGTACTTCGCCCCTTTCACCTGCGGGCAAGGGTACGCCTGCATCGTTGACGATGCGCATTTCGATGATAGGGGATGCGGGTCCGCAACTATCCGGTCGATCGAGCAGGAAAGCACCCAAAGCGAAGGTTGCGAGCCCGCAGGTTTCGGTCATTCCGTAGCCTTGGGACGGTACCACGTTCGCCTTTTGATCAATTTTTTCTATCAGGTCTGGCTGCACCGGCGCGCCACCGCCACCAAGGGACTTTAGCGAGGAGGTATCGGTTGTCTCGAAATCGGCGTGAGAGAGCATTTCGCGTGACATCACTGGGACGCCCGATACGGCTGTAATTTGTTCGCGTTCCACCAGCTTCAGTGCTTCCCCTGCGTCCCACTTGTACATAAAAACAAGTTTGCCTCCGAGCATGGTATTGGAGTGGGCGACAACGTTGTTGGCAGTCACGTGAAATAAAGGTGTTGTCAGCAGTACCGATTGAGCAACGCCGGCGTCAAATTCCTCGCCTTCTTCTGCCGGAAGCGCCTGTAGTTGCGACAAGTTGGCAAACAGGCTGGTGAAAATATTGTTGGTGCATCCTCGGTGGGTAAGTTCTGCGCCTTTGGGATGACCTGTGGTGCCTGATGTATAGAAGATGCAGGCGTCTTCATCGGGATCGATGTCTACGTCGGGCATGGTGGCGTCCGCTTGAAGAACTCGAGCCCACGGGATGGCATATTCGCCAGAATTATCATCGCTGCGCACGCCCACGACGAGCATGTCTGGCACCTCGTCTCGGATAGTGTCGAAGCGCTCTAAGCGCTCCCGGTCGCAGAAAATGATTTTGGGCGTGCAATCATTAAGGCCGTAGGCAAGCTCTTCAGGTACCCACCAGGCATTGACGCCTACAGCGACCGCGCCGATAGAAACTGTCGCCCAATAGCAGAGAAGCCACTCGGGGTAATTGCGCATCGCGATCGCCACACGGTCCCCGGGTTGTACCTCGGCACCAACAAGCCAGCGAGCGATGCGGTTGACCTGTTCATGTGCCTCGGAATAGGTCCAGCGCTCATCGCCGTATACAAGATAGACTGCATCGCCATGGCCGGCGGATTGCAACCAGAACTCACGCAGGGAGCTCGGTGCATGTCTCCAAGCCTTTACTGGAATACCGTTGACATTGACCTCCTCAATCTCGAACAATTGCCCTTCGGCACACAATTCAGCCCTCACTTTGGCCAGTTCCGCGTACATATGCATCGTCCTCCTCTAGGTGCAGACGGCGCTGCTATTTGAAAGCGCACTATTATCGACAAAATAGACTCCTTGCGCTATGGGATCAGATACCGGGTGTATGTAGACTGCCTCATCAGTCGAGGCGTACCCTGGGTAGTTAGGCCAACGCAAAGGCGGGTCGTTGCTGTAGGAATATAGTGTTACGGGCGTGTGCTGGCCAGATCGGATGACCTATTAAGCAGGTACGCCGCTGACCGGCGCGACCGGAAGCGCGTGCGTGAGTGCAGCGCGCGCGATGGGACGGTGATCGGCTGGGCAAGCCGCTTAAAGGCGGGGCAGCGAGGGCGCTACCACACGCGTCTGCGGCAGGGTGAGGCACAGAGTACAAAAGAGTAGCAAGTGTCGCGAAGAGGAGGTGCCCATCGGGAGCTTGGCGTAATGATATAGGAGGGGCGGTGGCTACTTGCGATCGCCCGCTCGAATTAGCGGAACGCCAAGAGCACCTTGCCGGATGCTTTTTCCATGCCCTGAAGGCGCTGCAATTGTTGACTGCTGAGCACAGCGGGGACCTGGGTTGTATCCTGCTCCATGGCAACAAGGGTAACGCCGAGTTCTACTTCTAGTTTTTGCAGTTTTTCCAGCATGGAGTCGTCGAGCTGTGCAGTATAGAAAAGTGGGGAAGTCATCAGAGACTCTCCTGAATACAGTTTTTCTATACTACGCAAAAAAGGCCATCTCAGATTAGTCCGATTGTCCGCGGCTATCTGTCGATTGACGTTTTTGAGCAGTCATGAGTCGGTTTAGAAGATGCTGTCTAGAGAGAGGTCCTAGCAGTGCCGGTTGGTCACCCTGACCGGTTAGGCTGCTTTGCGCGAAACTCTCACGCAAAGCAGTCTCTGTGAGGACGAGGATGTACACTAGGTACTAATGCACCGCAGAACAGCAGCCAGTGTTTCTCGTTGGCGCAAGCGCTCTGCTTCTTTGTACACTTGAAGCTGCCGATTGTAGCCGCTTGCAAGCGAATGAAGGTAGTCCACAGTTTCGTTGTGGAGATCAACATCACCAATCTCTTGCAGCAAGGCTTCCTGCTTGCAGATGAATGATTGCAGAATGTTGCCGTAGGCTTGCATCTCCTCGAAGGAAGCCTGGGCGCCACTGGGCAAATGGATTGACAATTGATTGTTGGCACGTGTCATGTTGTGACTCCCTTTAGATTGAAGGCGTTTGGTCTTCGACCTTGCCGCTGCGCTTGTCACTGTGTTGAACAAGCAAGGTGCGTGCCACTGCGGGTAAACACCGTTGAATCATAGATCTTAACGACACAGGCAGTTTGCGTGTGGAGAGAGATAGCGCATTTCCTTAAAGGCCTGCACCGCAATAGAGCGTCCTGCCCGGCAGGTTCGCGATTCGACATTCAGCCTGCGGCCATCAGATAGTACGGCCCGTGAGGGTCGAGCGCGTTGGCCACCAACGCGAGATGCTCTGACGTAGGAACATTGCTTGCCCCTTTGATTCCTGGCAGAACCGGTATAGGCAATGGGCGTGTTACGTGTCTCGATGAAAACAAGCCAGTCTATGGGGTAAACGGTTGAGGAAGGCCCTTTTTCCAAGGCGTGCTGCAGGCATGCCACCAACCAGGTAAAGCGGCTTTAATCAAGGCCCATACAATTGGCATAAAAGGTGACGGTCGCGGGCCAGTCAGAAAAAACACCGCTCACTTTCACCTGCGTTGCTAGAACATCAAGGACGCGGAAAATATCTGAGTCGCTGGAAATATTTGGGGCAATTGTTTGGTAGTACCAGCCTCCACCCTGCTGCAAAGAGCCGGAGCGTTCCAACGTCCAGGTAACGATTTCCAGGCCAGCGGCCTGCGCGCTTCGCGCATAGGATGAAGGCACAATTTCACCGTCTTCCAAGTCAAGCAGAACCCAAAGCGGCGGCGCTATGATACGCACGCCCATCTGGACAAGTTCTGCCATACTTGGCTCCCATGTGTCCGGTTGTTGGTGGTCAAAGCCCTCGTCCCTGTAGCGGCCATCCAAGTACACAGCCTGCTTGCCATAAACACCACCGTTTTGGATCCAGTAAAGGATATCCTGCAGCTCGAACGACTGCAGCCAAACGTCGGCGCCTTTAATGCCCAGATCCTGATAATCCTGGAGTAAAGCCCTGGCATAATCGTCAGAATCAACTCCCTTGGGCGGGTGATTTTCAGAGTGCTTCAGTTCTGGCATCATTCCGACCCGCATGGCATTAAACAGTTTGATACTGTCTCGGTGTGTTATGAGTGTGCCGCCTTGCATATGGGGATCTGCTCCCGGCGTCCAGTGCAACAGGTATTCATCGGGGTTTGATGCGGTCTGGTTATGGCCGTCCTGCTTGCCCCTCAGGCTGAGAAACTCGGTAAGGTCGATATCACTGGTGCAACAGTGAGCGGTCGCAGGCGTTACGAGCGCACCACTGTCAGGATTGAAGCGGGCGGGACGGAAAGGTTCACGGCAGCGAGCCGCTAGTGCAGGCACTGTCAGTATGTTGGTTGTGGTATGCAGGTCGCACTGCGCGTGGCGACACACCAGTGCCCCATCACGGGTCATGACCACATCGCACTCAAGTCGACCTGCCCCCTGCCGAGCGGCGGCAATATAAGATTCTTGGGTGTGTTCCGGGTAGCCCAGCGGAGCACCTCGGTGGGCAATGGAAAAATCGCTACGACGAAAGGGCCCCTGGGTGCAGCGTTGCAGAACCCGCTTCAGCCTGCTTTCGGCAAGTCCTTTTACAAGGACAAGGGGGCGGTCGTCCATAACCACCTCCTGTGCTTGCGCGGCAATTCCAGCCTTAGGCAACAGCATCGCGATGAGCAGCGCGAGAGTGACCGGCAGTGAAACGTAGAATGGCGTCGTCATGAGTCAACCTCTGAAAAAAACGCCTGTCGCTGAAACGGGAGGTTTCATATTTACGACACAGTATAGGCGGAATGCTTCTCGTCGTGTGTCTGCAGCTTCCAGTGTGTTCTGCACCGAAAAAATCGACTCCCTAGGCTCTGCATGCCGTCCAATCAGCTTTTCCTGCGGGGCTCTCTCAAAACAGGTGATAAGGCGTTTGCGTGCTCCAGGCGAACACTCGCTGCGTATCAAAAACCGTGATCTCATGTGAAATGAATAGATCTTTAGCCTGCAGGGGATCGATTAAGCGACTATATTTAACGCTTTATCGGAGGAGCGTGCGATGGCAACAGCCCCGACAGAAAGTCAGCTCCAGGCTTTGTTACAAGGACCGCCAGAGGGTTCTATACGGATGATCAATTTACTGAAGTTCAAGGCTATCGCTGAATACGAAGATGGTAGTGACGGTGGTTGCGCCAATGGGATGGAAGCCTATATGCGCTATAGTGAAGCTTTGCACGCGGGCATTCTAGAGGCGGCGGGCGCCACGATGATCTATTCGGAACTGATATCCTCAGGTGTAATCGGCGATGCTGCTGCTCTCGACTACGATGTGATCGCAATCGTTAACTACCCCAGCCGACGGGCATTTCTTGATATGGCCGCCTCGCCAGCGTATCAGAAGGTGCATGTGCACCGTGTGGCTGGTTTGGAACGACAGTTGCTGCTGTGTTGCGAAGGCAATGCGCCTCCGCTGGGGTCTATAACCTCTTAAAACCACAAGGTCAGTGAGCCGCTAGCCTGCGGTACTTTTTTGGGTTGGGATGAGAATAGGCGCGAAATGGACTTTAATGTTCGTGAAACCATCATAGTCGCGATTATGGTGCTTTTCCTTGGAAAATTCGTCAATCAGCGTGTTCCTTTTCTGCGGAACTACAATATTCCAGAGCCTGTGACCGGCGGCATTATTGCTTCTCTGCTTTTCAGTGCGGTGTTCCTGATATCCGGCCAGCCGTTGGATTTCAATCTGCAAGGCAGAGATTTCATGCTGATCATTTTCTTTACCACTATAGGACTAGGTGCAAAGATTGAGATGTTGGTCAGGGGTGGACCGGCACTATTTTTATTGTTCGCACTGGCGGCAGGCTACCTGATATTGCAGAACATCAATGGGCTAGCAGTCGCTTTTTTGACTGGGCTTGACCCATATATTGGCCTTCTTGGCGGATCGGTCAGCCTGAGTGGTGGTCACGGTACCAGCATTGCGTGGGCCCCTGTTTTTATTCAGAGATTTGGAGTTATCAGTGCAACAGAGATAGCCATCGCCTGTTCGACCTTCGGTCTCGTGTTAGGAGGGCTTGTTGGCGGACCCCTGGCACAGCGGTTGATTGCTAAGAATAATCTTGTTTCTCGCGACAGCGCGCCATTGTCGGTAGGACGTCGCTTTGATGAACAGCAGACGATAGACGTAGATACCCTGCTGCAAACGATTTTTTGGATTTTTGTGGCAGTAGGCATCGGCTTATACCTGAAAGACGTGGCGGAAGGATTCGATATGTTTATGCCGGATTTTGTTTATTGTCTGTTTGCCGGCATGATCCTAACGAATACGATGCCAGGGGTTGTGCCCACTCTGCGTGGGAATAAGCTGCGCCCCACGGTGGCGTTAGTATCAGAATTCTGTTTGGGCTTGTTTCTGGCGCAGTCGTTGATGAGCTTGCAGCTGTGGACACTTAGCGCACTCGCTGGCCCTTTGCTGCTGATTGTGCTTGTGCAGCTATTGGGGGTGTTAGTCTATGCTTATTTCGTGGTTTTCCGTGTTATGGGTTCTGACTATGATGCCGCCGTTATTTCGTCGGGTTATGTGGGATTGGCGCTGGGTGCAACGCCGACAGCGATAGCAAATATGACTGCTGTCACTCAGAAAGCGGGTGCCTCTGCCAAGGCATTCATTATCGTGCCGCTGATAGGGGCGTTATTTATTGATCTGAGTAATGCCCTGGTGATCGAATTTTTTCTGACCCTACTGGGTTGATGGGGTAGGCAGGCAAAGAGGTTATCGCGTGTGAATACGGCAGTAGTGGTCGGTGTTGGTGCCAGCGATGGTCTCGGTGCGGCAATTGCACGTCAATTTTCTAGTCGTCGCCTGCACGCAGTCATTGCGGGCAGAACGGTGGAGCGCCTCGACCAAGTCGCTGCCGAAATCAAAGCTAACGGGAGCGCTTGCACAGCATTCTCCGCTGATGCTACGGACACAAGGCAGATGGCCCAATTGGCTGCTTTTGTTGCCGACATTGGGCCGCCTGAGGTAGTGATTTTCAACGTTGGAAATAACATGCCTATTGCGTTCGATAAGCTCACGGCCGACGACTTCGAGACGTTTTGGCGGGTGTGCACCTTCTCCGCCTTTCTAACGGCCAAGGCATTCTTGCCAGTGTTGGAGATACACGGGGGTTCGTTACTTTTCACAGGAGCCTCTGCATCGATGCGCGGTCGGCCCGGATTCGCTCACTTCGGTGCGGCAAAAGCGGCATTACGCAATTTCGCCCAGGCACTGGCAAAGGATTACGGTCCCCGCGGTGTTCACGTCGGTCATGTAGTGGTTGATGGCGTGATCAACGGCGCGCGGGTGAGAGGTGTTCTTGCCGAATACCTGGAGCACTTGGGCGAGGATGGCGCACTGGAGCCCGACGCCATCGCCGAGGCGTATTGGTTTTTGCATAGTCAACCGCGCAATGCTTGGACGTTTGAGATTGACTTGCGTCCTTTTAAGGAGGCCTGGTGAGAAGCAAGTGCAAAAATAAGTGAGTGCCCTCCGCGTGAGCTCATAGTGACAGGGTAATCAATGCCGCGCTCCTCGAGTCGCAGCCGAGGGTCGCAATCCCGGACGTCAGGAACAATGATTTATCAGTACGGGAGGGTGGCTGCAGCAGAACCCGGCGAGCATACTGCAATTGCGGCTATCCTGTGACCTTGCGGTGCTCTTGCCGCGTGAGGTATTTTCCCACAAGCTTGGCAGGCTCTTCCATGACACTCAGGGGTGACTCGCATCGGTATGGAATTCAAGGATTACTATAAAGTGTTGGGTGTCGCGCCAGACGCGGATGAAAAGGCGATCAAGACCGCCTATCGCAAGCTGGCGCGTCAGTATCATCCGGATGTGAGTGATGAACAGGGCGCAGAAGAGCGATTTAAGGAGATCTCTGAAGCCTATGAGGTGCTGAAAAGTGCGGAAAAGCGCTCAGAGTATGATCAGCTGCGTGAATACACCAGCTCCGGCAGTTTCCAGCCGCCGCCAGATTGGCAAGGTGGGGCGCAGCAGCACAACAGCGGTGAATTTCAGGGTGGTTTCTCGGATTTTTTTGAATCGGTCTTCGGGCAGGCACAGCACGGTTCCCGACAGGGCTTTTCGCGCCAGCATTTTGCGGAGCGCGGTGAGGATATTGAGTTTAAACTCGCCGTGTTTCTGGAGGAGGCTTTTCGGGGCGAGTCGAGAACCATACAGTACGAGGTGCCATATTTTGATGAGCAGGGCTTACTGAGCAGCCAGAGTAAGACACTCAAGGTCAAGATACCCTCAGGCGTGACTGATGGTGAGCGTATCCGGCTGAAGGGTCAAGGTGCTCCCGGTATTGGTGATGCACCAGCGGGAGACCTGTACCTGGTTATTCAGCTGGCCAGGCACCCGCTGTATTCTGTGGAGGGGCGCGACCTCTCGATCAGCGTGCCACTGGCGCCCTGGGAGGCGGTATTGGGTGCCAATGTGACGGTACCGACGCTGGAAGGCGCTATCCGACTGACTATTCCACCCGACAGTCAGACAGGAAAAAAGCTGAAGATCAAGGGCAGGGGTCTGGGTCGAGAAGGTGCCAGGGGAGACTTGTATGCTTGTCTCTCTGTGGTCGTACCGGCGTCTGCGGATGCCAAGTGTCAGGAACTGTGGCAGCAGCTTCGGGAACACGCTGGATTCGATCCGCGTTCCGGATGGGGGGTTTGATATGAGTGAATTAGATGTCAGGCTGACCGTAGTTGAGGTCTGCCAATGCGAGCACCTGACCTATGAGGCTGTCGTTGAGATTGTTGAGACGGGCATCATCCATCCGATGGGTGATGAACCTCGGAACTGGGAGTTCGATACGCAGATGATGGGAGTTTTGAGAAAGGCTCACCGGCTGCAACGCGATCTAGAGATGGACTGGAACAGTGTGGCCTTGGCCTTACGTTTATTGCATGACCTGGAGATCGCGCGGGCGGAGAACGCCCGCCTGCGTCAGCTTCTCGGGCACTAGTTGAGTGCCAGTGACTGGTGTTTCAGCACGACGGTTTGTTATCCTGAGAATAGACACGGCACGAGAGCCGTATACGGTGTCCCGCTGGCAGTGCAGAGAGCGGCGCGCAGTGGGCGGAAATAACAACGTGGTCGCGGGTGAGCAGTGACGTAGCCGGTTGTCTGGGCGAGGTGACCAGTAGATCACCCCGCAGAGGGTCAGGAGATCACGTTGATATTTTCTGCCTGAGGTCCCTTCTTGCCATCGACTATCGTGAATTCTACTTTCTGGCCTTCAAGTAATGTCTTAAAGCCCGATCCCTGGATGGCGCTGAAGTGAGCAAATACGTCGGGGCCGGATTCCTGCTGGATAAATCCAAAACCCTTACTTTCGTTGAACCATTTAACGGTGCCGGTTGATGTCGTCATTGTATCTTCCTGTTTCCTTGAACGGGTGTCGCTTGTGTTTGTTGAACGCTTGATGGCGCGATTACTTATGAAAAACAGAAAGAGGATCGGCGAAGCTGAACGTAAATGAAGAACACAAATAGAAGAGCAGTCAAGCAGGCGCAAGTATATAGCGCCGGATCGGGGAGTCAATGCATATGTGGGTCAAGAATGTGAGAAAAGTTGGCCTTTTCATGCAGATAAGGTCCCTAAAATGGGGCGGTAGACCCTGTTCCGGGTCTCCCGCCACAGCTGCTGCGTGAGAGTGACAGGGGATGCCTGGCGGGGGCCGTTCGACTGTCGCGGGGCTGTGGCCCTCCCAGTCGGCGACGCTAGCGCATGCCAGCACGGGTTGGATGGCCATAGAGTGCTGGGGAGGGTTGCGTCGTTTCAGTCCGGCCCTGCAGCGGTAGTGGGGTGCTGATTCACGGGCGGGGACGCTATACTGTGCGCTGACGCAGAACGGATGGACTGTTGCCAGACCCCTCCAGTGGACCCCTATAATAAGGTCGGGGCCTGTGCCAGGGTGCCGTTTATAAATAGCAGTGTTACCGTGGAGGAAAGTGCGTGACAAACACAGATGCAACTGCAGTTTCAGGGTCGCCTCCATACTATGACCCCTATGATTTCGATATAGATCAGAACCCCTACCCGTGTTTTAAACAGCTACGCGACCATGCACCCCTGTATTACAACGAAAAGTACGATTTTTATGCCCTCAGCCGCTACCAGGATGTGTTGGGTGCCTCGAAGGATTGGCAGACATTCAGTTCGGCCAGGGGCACGGTACTGGAGTTGCTCGATCTGCCGGCCGAGCATATCCCCCAGATGATGATCTTCATGGATCCGCCGCAGCATGATCGTATGCGCCGACTGGTCAGTCGTGGCTTCTCCCCTCGGCACATTAACCGGCTCGAGCAGCGTACCCGAGAACTGGCACGTGAACTGTTGGCACCGTTCCAGCCCGGAGATACCCTGGATCTGATTGATGATTATGCGGCACCCTTTGCCTCCATGGTGATCGGTGAGCTGGCGGGGGTGCCGCGGGAAGATCTGGATATTGTCCGGCAGTGGGGTGAGGACAATCTGGCTCTGAAGGAGGGTGAAGATGCCTTCCAGGGCGCAAAGACGATGGCGGCGGATGCAGACTCCGAGCTGGCCGCCGCGCGTCGTGATGTTTGGGCTTATTTCAACGAACTGATCGAGAAACGGCGCAGAGAGCCCCAGGATGACATGATCAGTGCTGTCATAGCCTCTGAGATCGAGGGCGACGGTGGCGGTGGGCGCCCTCTGGAGGACCGCGAGCTGCTCGATTTTATTGGGTTGCTGTCAGGTGCCGGTACAGAAACGGTTTCCCGCCTGATGGGCTGGGCGGGGGTTTACCTGCCTGAGCACGCGGACCAGTTTGCGGCGATTCGTGGCGATCTTGCGCTGCTACCTGGAGCCATTGAGGAGTTGCTGCGGATAGAGCCGCCGTCGCCAGTGCAGGCTCGCATTACTACAGCGTCTGCGACGTTTTATGGCACCGAAATTCCTGCGGGCTCGAAGTTGCTGCTACTCACCGGCGCCGCCGGTCGCGATGAGCGGCAGTATCACGACCCGGACCGCTTTGACATCCGTCGTGACGCCAAGCACGTTTCACTGGGGCAGGGGGTGCACTTCTGCCTAGGTGCCAATCTTGCCCGTCTGGAGGCGCGGGTGGCACTGGAAGAGCTGATCGCCAGATTTCCGACCTGGGAACCGGACATCGCCACCGCGCAGCGTATTCACACCTCAACGGTTCGTGGTTACCGGCACCTGCCGGTAAGGTTATAGACGGTAGGTGGCCCGAGGCGTGCCCTGACAGTGTTGAATTGCACTTAAAACTGACCCAGGATTTGCATCTAATATTGACCCACCCTGGTCGCGAGATTATGGCGTAGTTTTGGATTTCTTGCCCCTCTTCCCTCCCTCCTGATCGATGGTTGAGTGTTTTAGCCGGTAACTGTCATTGCCCGTCTCGAGGATATGGCAGTGATGGGTCAGTCGATCCCGCAGTGCTGTTGTCATCTTCTCGTCTATAGACACAGTCGACCACTCTGTGAAGCTGAGATGGGTGGTAATGATGATGCTGGTGCGCTCGTAGAGTTTGCCGATCAGGTGGAACAAGAGGACTCCACCTGCCTGACTGATAGGCAGGTGGCCCAGTTCTTCCAGGATCACCAGATCGGTGTGGATCAACCGATTGGCCAGTCGGCCCTGCTGTCCCACCTGCTTCTCTTGCTCCAGCGCGTTAACCAACTCAATGGTGGACAGGAACCTGACGCGCTGGCGGTGGTGCTGGATCGCGTGCACCGCAATGCCAGTCGCCAGACGTGTCTTTCCAGTGCCTGGGCCTCCCACCAATACAACGTTCTGCGCGTCTTCCAGGAACTGGCACCGGTGCAGTGATTTCACCAGCGCCTCATCCACGAGACTCTGGCTAAAGTCGAAGCCGGTCAAATCCCGATAGGCGGGGAACTTGGCCACTTTCATTTGGTAATTGATCGAGCGTACATCCCGCTCTGAGGCTTCTGCCTTGAGCAGCATCTCCAGCACCGGGACAGCTTGCTGGTAGGCTGGCGAGGATTGCGCAGAGAGCTCGCTGACAGCATCGGCTATGCCGTGCAACTTCATGGACTTTAAGGTGGTGATCATGGCATCAGGGTTCATGGTGTGTCCTCCGGAGTTTGTCATAGCGTGCAGTGTCAGCCAGCGGCTCAGTGACCAGTTTCAGTGTCGGTGGTGCCTTAAGGTGCTTGGGTCGCCTGGGTTCTTCCAGTCGGCTGAGGCAGTTCAGGACGTGCTGTTTGGAGGGCTCACCGGCTTCCAAGGCCTTGGCGACAGCCCGCTTAACCTGCTGCTCATCGTGGAGCAACACCGGGGCGAGGATGTCGACTATCTCCCGATCGCCGCCAGGGCGCTTCAGCAGCCGAGTGCGTAGCTGCCGGAAGCTGTCGGGCAATTCCATAAACGGAGCGCCATTGCGTAAGGAACCCGGTTTGCGCTGGGCTACCGAGAGATAGTGGCGCCATTCGTAGATGCCAGCGTCGAATTACACTTACTGTTGCCGCGTCTATCACTCCTGTTACCCCTGCTTATTATTTGTGCAGGGAGGGGTTCTACGTGGGTCAAGATTCGATGCAAATATTGGGGGTTAGTGGGTCAATTTTGGGTGCAATTCAACAGACAATCCTCCGTGCGGTGGTTTGCCGCCTGATCATGTGGCTAGCAGTGCGCCGCGGGCATGCTCTGAGCATGGCAAGAGGCTTGCTTGCGTTACAGGGGCGAGTGCCAGTGGCGCAGATGCTATTCGGTCAAAGCCGCGAAAGGCTAGTCGCCAGGAAGGATAAATGTGGCGAGAGTGCAATCTTCTACGTTCTCGCTGTGTGGGTTATCGTTGCGCCACTGTGCCTCTCGCTTCGCCAATTCCAGGAGCGCCTTGCGCTTCTTTTGCGCCTCTTCACGGGTGAGCTCACGCGTTGCGTTGCGGCGGACAGTGTTATCGTGTGTGCTGTCCATGGGCGTTTCAGGTCAGTACCATATCGCTGCGCAAAACGGTCGACTGTTTGGTCAATGCTTGCTCGACAGCATAGTTTGTTGAGTCTATACGATTGATAAAACGATGCTCTGCCACGAGGTCGTCTGGAGTCAGCGTGAGATGCAGGTAACCACGATGACTGAGATTAGCATATTTCAGGTCATCCACAAGTGTTGAAACGATAGGAGCAAATAAGCCGGCATTGTCGTCTCCCAAAACACCCTCCAGGCCCGGAGAGCTGACGCTGGCACAGCCGAACTCGACACCGGTTATATCGCCCTCCGCTGTCGTCAGTTGAGTGCTCCAGGCGTTGTGGGTATCGCCGGCTAATACCACGAGTTTGGAATCCAGATCGCGGGCAAAGCGCAGCAACGCATCGCGTTCGAACTCGTAGCCATCCCAAGCGTCGAGGTTATAAGGGATTGCCGAGTCCAAAAGCGCCTGCTCGGAGGCTGTGCGATCCGCTGGCGGCTTGTTCTTGGCTTCAAAGGCGGCAAGCACGACCGCGACGCCCTCCGCCAGAGAATCGGCGCTGGCAATATTCGGGTCCAGCGCCTCCAGGATAGGAGACGGTAGCCAGTAGCGTCCCAGTAGTACCTGCTGGCCCAGCACTTGCCATCGCGCAGTGCTGTTGGTGAGCTGCTCGCGCAGCCAGTCGAGTTGTGCGTCACCGAGTATGCTGCGGTTTGGATCGCCGAAGCCCGCGCGGGCGGCGGGCACATCGATGGTGCTGCCGTTGAGGAAATCAAGGTAGGTAAACTGCCTGTCGCGCGCGACAAAACGCGTGTCCAACATCAGCAGGTCGAGTAGGTCGCCGTACTGGAAACGGCGGTAAATAATGCCGCTCAGGTCCGCTGGTGGCCTGACCGGCTGCCATTCGTACCAGGCCTGTATAGCATCGATTTTGCGGGTTTCGTAATCACCCTCGGTTGCTGGCGTATGGTTTTCGGCACCGGCGCGCCAACCATCGTTGGCGATTTCGTGGTCGTCCCAGACCACCAGAAACGGGTGGGCTGCGTGAGCTGCCTGCAGGTCTGGATCAGTTCGGTACTGGGCGTAACGGGTGCGGTAGTCTTCCAGTGAATACAGCTCGGTCGAGGGCTCGACGCCACGGCCGAACTCCTCCGCACGCGCGCTCGCGTAGCCACCCGCGGGATACTCATACAGGTAGTCGCCCAAATGCAGTACCGCGTCCACGTCTGCCTTGGCGACTTCACGGTACACGTTAAAATAGCCAGCCGGGTAGTTGGAGCAGGAGACAGCCGCGAAGCGAACCGTATCGATGACTCCTGTCGGCAGTGTGCGGGTTGAGCCGGTGGCTGACATGGCATTATTACTGGCGAAGCGGTAATAGTAGTGTTGCCCAGCTTGTAGGCCTGTCGCATCGACTTTCAGTGTGTAGTCAACCCGGGCAGAGGTTGATCCCGACCCATTGCTAACCACGTCGGTGAAGTCGGCGTCTGTTGCAATCTCCCAATCGACGCGGATCAATGCTTCGGAGCGCGCCTTGTTCACGGGTGAAACGCGGGTCCACAAGATGACGCGATCGGTCAGCGGGTCACCCGATGCGATACCGTGGGCGAATATCACAGGAATATCCTCGACTGTAGCGGCGCTATGGTTTGCACTGTCCGAACAGCCGACAAGATTGCCGCCCAGCAAGGGCAGCAGAGAGGTCGCTGCCAGGCCTTTGACCAGGGTGCGGCGCCTCATTTGAGGTTCATCTGACATGGTGACACCCCTGACAAGAAATCTTTACCATTATAAGCCATTTTTTGAACGAGACGTGCCAACAACGCGGCACTCGGGTTAGAAAGACTGTTGTGCAGCATGGTCCATCTGGACTATCTTCTCATGGGTCGCCAACCTGTCAGCTGTCTGAAATAGGAGGGTTTATGCGGGCAGAGGGAGTGAGTTCCACGCAGGATGCTCGCGAGATCGTGGAGCAGCGCCAGCTGCATCACGTGAAGGTCGGTGTATTCGATGTTGATGGTGTCATGCGCGGTAAATACATGAGCCGCGACAAATTTTTCTCCGCGTTGGACAAAGGCTTCGGTTTCTGCGATGTCGTGCTGGGCTGGGACAGTAACGACCAGTTATACGAAAAGCCGGGGGTTGAGTACACGGGGTGGCACACCGGTTATCCCGATGCCCCCGTGCGCATCTTGCCCGGGACTTGCCGCGAATTGCCCTACGAAGACGGTATGCTGCTCTTTCTCGCCGAGTTTTCCGGCGAGGCCGAATCTATCTGTCCGCGCGGACTGCTGCGCCGTGTGCTGACACGGTATGAACGGTTGGGTCTGCGGGCTAAGGCAGCGTGCGAGTATGAATTTTTCCTTTTCAGCGAAACACCGGAGAGTGTGCGAGACAAAGGTTATCGCAACCTGCAGCCCGCGACCCCTGGTTTTTTTGGCTACTCCATGCTGCGTAACTCCGTCCACGCCGACTGGTACCACGAGGTCCTGAGCCTGTGTCAGGAGATGGACTTCCCACTCGAAGGGTTGCACGCAGAAACAGGGCCCGGCGTGCTGGAGGCGGCTATCAGTGCAGACGATGCGTTGCGGGCGGCTGATAAGGCCGCGCTCTTCAAAACCTTTCTCAAGGTGTGGGCGCAGCGCCGCGGAATGTTGGCAACCTTTATGGCGCGCTGGTCCAGCGATTTCCCGGGACAAAGTGGGCATATTCACCTGTCACTCTATGATGAGCAGGAGGAAGCCCTCTTTTTTGATGCGCAGGCAAGTCATGGCATGAGTGCGATGCAGCGTCATTTTCTCGCCGGGCAACAGCGGCTGATGCCCGAGTTGCTAGTTATGCTGGCGCAGACGGTTAATAGTTATTCCCGTCTGGTGCCGGGGTTCTGGGCACCCACCGGTGCGACCTGGGGTATTGAGAACCGCACGACGGCTTTGCGCGTCATTCCTGGCAATGCGCAGTCACAGCGGATTGAGTGCCGGCTTGCCTCGGCCGATGCCAACCCCTATATCGCGCTGGCGGCGGTCCTTGGGTCCGGGCTGTATGGCATTGAGAACAAGCTTGAACCCTCGGCGCAGATTAGCGGCAATGCTTATGAGCAGCAGCATCCGCCCGAGCAGGCCCTGCCTAGCAGTCTGGCTGAAGCCAGCGCGAAGCTGCACAGCTCAATCGCCGCAAGAGACTTGTTTGGCGATACGTTTGTGGACCACTACGCGAGGACCCGAGAATGGGAGCAGCGCGAGTTTGACAAGCACATCACCGACTGGGAACTGCAGCGTTACTTCGAGATTATTTGAGTGAGGGGTTCGGATAGTCTGCAAGCCGATTGGAGCTATCCCACCCGTATGCGGGTGGGTGTGCATCGCGTTGCAGAATTGCCAAACTGTTGTAAAGAACTGGGTATGGCGGCGCCGTTGCTGGTCACTGATCCGATATTGGCGGAGATGCCCATGGTAAAGGATGCGCTGCAACGCTGCTGTGCTGCGGGTCTTCGGACGGCGATATTCAGCAGTATCAAGGGTAATCCCAGCGGTGGGCAGATCGACTCTGGCGCTGCGGCCTTTCGGGATGGTGGCCACGATGGCGTGATTGCCTTCGGGGGGGGGTCTGCGCTTGATGCGGGCAAAGCCATTGCGTTTGTCGCGCACCAAGCGATGCCCCTGTTTGACTTTGCTATACCCGGAGGCAATCCTGCCGCGGCGCGGGGCGAGCGGGTTGCCCCTATAGTGGCCGTGCCCACGACAGCCGGTACAGGTTCTGAGGTCGGTCGTGCTGCGGTCATTACAGATGAGGCGGCGGCATTGAAACGCGTCATCTTTCACGCTCGTATGCTGCCGCGACAGGTTATCCTGGACCCTGCACTGACGCGCGATTTGCCGCCCGCCCTCACAGGCGCCACCGGAATGGATGCCCTGTCGCATAACCTTGAGGCCTTGTGTGCGCCAGCATTTCACGCGTT
>JABSPW010000051.1 GCA_013214285.1 Halioglobus sp.
ACCTGGGACAACACCTACTGCCCCGACGGCAGCAACAGCGACAACAATGCCAACTGCGGCCTCATCGATTAGGACACGCTTACCAGCGACGGGGGAGGGGGAGACAGCGGCGGCGCTTTGCGTTAAAGTGCTGTCATGGCGCATGCAACTCACCTCCCCGACACGCATGCCGCTCGGGCGCGTAGCCCCACCATCTCACGCTTAGCTTACCGCCCGCTGTTCCATGCCATCGAACTGGTGGGCACACCGTTGCAGGCCTTTACCGACGCCACCGGGCTCAGTCACGACCTCACCTCTAACTTCGACGAGCTGGTGTCCGCGGTGGATTACTACGCCGCCTGGCAGGCCGCCATCACATTGACCGGCCAGCCGCTGCTGGGCCTGATCTGCGGCGCCAACATGCACCCGGGTAACCTCGGCGCGCTGGGTTACTGCATGATGAACAGCCCATTGACCGGCGACGCCCTGCGTCTGCTGTTTCGCTACCGCCACATGGACAACCGCAGCGTCGACGCCCACCTCGACGAGGACGGCGACGACCTGGTCGTCAGCCTGAACAGCCCGGTACTGGGCCCCGAGACGGTGGCGCCGTTCATGGAGATGATGGCGGCCGCCTACGGGCGCATGTTTCACCAGTTGACCAATTTCCAGATGGTGGACAAGTACCAGTACCGCGCCGTGTACTTTACCCATGCGCCGCGCACCGAGGTTGCCGCTTATGAAAAATTCCTGCGCTGCCCGGTGCACTTTGAGCAAGATGCCTGCCGTGTGATACTGGACAGCGGTGCCCTGTATGAGAAGGTGCATCAGGCCGACCCCAGTGTGTTCGGCGCGCTCATTCACACCATTAGCGAGGCGACCCAGTTCCGCCCGGGGCAGGCCACTGTTACCCCGAGCACCGACCTGATCGGAGCCGTCCATGGCTATTTGCACCAGCACATCAGTGCTGGACTGCCCGAGTCGGCAACGGTGGCGGCGGCGTTGGCCATGAGCCTCAGCACGTTCAAACGCCGCCTGCAGGCGCACGGCGTGACCTACCGCGAGCTGTGCCGGCTATTTCGCACACAGCAGGCGCAGCGCTTGATAAACGCCCACGCACTGTCCGTTTCGGAGGTGGCCTTTATGCTGGGTTTTTCCAGCGCGTCGGCCTTTTCCCGCGCGTTTAAGCAGTGGACCGGGCAGGCGCCCAGTGACTACGGCAGGTGAGCAATGTGGAGAACATAGACCGCTTTTATGCCTGAGCCCGGCTTTGTGTAAACCATGCACCACAATCGGTAGCCGTGTCGCCCTTTGGTGTTACTGGGAGGTAAACGCTGTCGTCAGTATAGCGTGCACTGGCGACTGCTATCCGTCAGTCGAGCACGGCCTAGAGGGGCTCTCGTGTCAATAGGCTGGCTTCACTGGTGTTTTCGCTCGCTTGCTCTTGCCGCGCTTTTATCGCCCAGCCGATCATCTCCTTGCGTGGCCAGATACTGAGATACCGCGTGGGAACGTACTTGCCTTCCTCGTAAAGTTTTTGCCGGGTGCGCGAATGCGTCAGGGCACCGCCGTCAATATCCTCGCAGATGCGGAAGTACTTGCCGCCGTTCTGCGACGGGATTTCGCGCAACCAGCGCAGCTTTGGGCTAATGTCTGCCACAACAGGATCGGTCAGCCAGCTGGAGCCTGCCAGACCTTTTACTTCCGGATGACGCTGCAGCATTTCAGCAACTCTCTGGCGGTAGCCGTACGCGTGCTCGGGTGTATGCCACTGCGTCAGTTCATTATGCACGTGGGGCGAATAGAGGGGCCGATGCCCTCGGGTCACGAAGAGGTAGAGCCGGGCGACGCTGAAAAACTGCCTCACACCACCGGTAAAAAATACGCGGCGTGAAAAACAGCCGTAATGATCGATAACCCAGCATCCACCGGCAGGGAAGGCGGTCTGGCGGCACAGGGCAAAATCCTTAATGAAGTTGTCCTGCGTGTGCGCGTAGGTGCCGCTGTCGTCCTCAATGATATGGTTGCGGATGCGCGCGAAAGTAATTTTGAACTGCTCGAGAATGCTGGGCGGATAATTGAACGGGTGGGCTCTCTCCTCGAAGGCATCCATCAGTGTGAGCATGGTGACGCGATGGAAGACTTCAAGGGCCTCAGGCCCCCAGCGCTTGACCACGTCGGCCCGGAATGCTGCAACCGAGTCGGGGACATCAAACATTGATTTGGCCTGTTGGGTATCGTCGAGCAGGCGGATGTAGTCGGCAACCGGATGAGCCGCAAATACCTCCGGACATTGACTGCACAGCCTGTCTGTCGCGTCAGACGCGCCTGTGCTCGGCGCTGTGCTACTTGAGTCGGTCTGAGCTGACATCACACTTCCTCGCTTACCCAGCCTAAGTATATAGTCCGAGTTGCCGGATTTGCCCATCAAATTCGAACGATAGCTGCCAGTACACGGGCAACTAACGCCGCTGGGCCGGCGAGGGCTAGCGGCGCGAAACCGCTTGGATGTGCTTTGCAGCCCTTTCCTGGGTTCAAATATGGAATGTTATTGCGCAAAATACAGTGTTGATAGGGTATTCTCCCTGTGCAGACCAACTTCATTAGCGCAGAAACAGTGGTTCTTCCCTGGCGGCGCCCCGGCCTGTGGGTGAGGTAAGGCGTCGGCGACACACCGCTGTGAAAGGCGCGACCCTGGCCTAGTTTGTGCAGATGCCCGGGTTAGCCCCGCCTCGTGCTGGCACAAGGGCGCTGGATAAACTGCGCCATACCGTGAGAGCCGAGTGTGCCGAGTGGATAAGCGCGGTTTGGATCACGGACAGGTAGCGTCAACCTGAAGGGGCCAGTGTGCCGTTAGACCACCGGCAGATGACGCGTTACTGACGCGGTGCTAGGCACAGACCAAGCGTGCGCTGCCGGGTGCATCGTTTAGCCCGCTACCGGGCTATCCCATGCCGCCACCCTAATCAATAATGGCCTGGTAGGTCAATTGTTTGAACTGGGCGCCAAGCTGGGTCTGGTGCGGAATGGATTGGACCATGAAAATGCCGATGAGGCTCTCTTGCGGGTCCACCCAGAAGCGGGTACCTGCAGCGCCGCCCCAGTTGTATTCGCCCACAGAGCCGGTCTCCCCGATCTCGCCGACATCCAGTACGACAGCGAAATCGAGGCCAAAGCCGACCCCGGGCCTACCGAAACTAGTCGGTAGTGAGCCGGTGTGGTTCAGCGTCATGAGATCAATCGTCTTCGGAGACAGAATACGCTGACCGTCAAACTCACCCCCGTTCAACAGCATCAGGCAGAAGCGCATGTAATCCTGCGCTGTGGACAATAAACCACCACCGCCACTCTCAAAAATACCGCCCGTCAGGTAGCGCCGGCTGATATCGGGGTCGGCCACTTCGAGTGACAATGAGGTATTGCGCTCCCAGACAATGTCCCGGGTAGCGCTCGTGCCTTCCGGCGCATAGAGTTGTGTCAGTCGATCCAATTTGTCGCTTGCAATCATAAAGCTGGTGTCATTCATGCCTAGGGGCTCGAAAATCCGCTGCTGCATGAAGTCGCCCAGGCTCATGCCTGACAGTACCTCCACCAGCCGTCCCTGCACATCGACGGAAACACTGTAGTGCCAGCGGCTGCCCGGGTCGTACTGCAGCGGCAGTGTTCCAAGCACGGTGACGAAATTCTTCAGATTTTCCTGAACCAGTAGGTCCGCCTCAAGGTAGAGTTTGTCGACTGCTGTGTCGCCGAAGATGCCATAGGTGAATCCGGCTGTATGTCGCATTAGATCACGCACTGTGGGTTGTCGCGGTGGTGTGTGCGTGTCTGTCGTGGCGCTGACTTGCGCTGGCCTAGCACCCTGTGTCGCTCCGTTATTGCCATCTGAGGGGTTTGTCGCCACGACAAGATCGGACAGCTCCGGGATGTATTTGGCCACCGGGTCATTGAGGAGAAATTTGCCCTCTTCGTAAAGAATCATAAGGGCGACGCCGGTGATGGGTTTGGTCATGGAGTAAATGCGAAAAATGCTGTCGTCGCGCATCGGTAGCGCTTTTTCCCGGTCTTGCATGCCCCAAGTTTCGCTGTACACAAGCTTGCCATTACGAGAGATCATGCCCATGCCGCCTACCATGACGCCTGCATCAACTTGAGCGCGCATGTATTCGTCGATCCGTGCCAGTCGTTCTGGTGACATGCCCTCGCGTTGCGGGCTGCCTGTGCGCAGATCAGCGGCGACGAGTTGAGCGCAACATACCAGCAGCGAGCCGGCGCAGACGAGGCGAAAATGTAGAAGTCTTGTGGCCACGATGACGCGTCTTATTGTCTCATTACCCCATGATGAGGACGTACTTGCCACGGATGGCTTGCCGGTGCGAGGGCCAGTTTACTCAACGCTCGTCGCTGCGGGAACTCCGGAGACACGTTCAGCGCCAGGTTTTGCTCATGCTCGTGTCTCGCCTGCCGCTGCAGTATTGCGGAAGAAACGGTAGGTCAAGGCAACCAGGCCCAGCACAACAAGGGCCGGAGTGGACGGCGAAGGCACTGGCTGCGCGCCGCTGTTATCCGCCGACAAATCCCGATAGAACCAGCCGCCGATGGTGCTATCTTGCCGCTCATTGCGCTGCCGACGATCAGTGAACGCGTTATCGTTTCGATTGCGACGCCTGTCTTGGATCCCGGCGATATAGTGGCGGTTGCGGCCGCGTGCGGTGCGCGTGTGGCCACTAACTTGCGGATTGCGCCCGCTGTTGGTGGCATTGAACTGCCCCAGTATTTCCGCAGCCCAGACCGAGGCGCTCTCTGTGTAAGATGACGGGCCAGGCCCCAACAGGTCGGTGCCGAGCAGGCTATTGAACAGGGCGTTAATATCCTCAACGCTGGCCCAGGTGTAGCCGGTGAGATCCTCACCACCGCTCAGTTGGCCTGAGCACGCGCCGGTGTTCAGATCACACACGTCAGCAAATTGGTTGTACGAGTAATCAAGAAAGAGGTCGGGCTGCGACCAGCCCTGATCATTGACAGTAATGATGGCTGCGCTCGCCGATGTGGTCGCCGTCAGGATGACGGCGGCGAAAATATTCCCCAAGCTGTGCATTGTGCTTGCCCCGCATGATGTCGTTGTTCTGCCTGTCTGCGCAGGTGTGACGCTGCGCCACCCTCCTGGTATGCGATTTGATTATTACTGATCTCCTGGGAAATATACTTGAGTAATGACTCGAGACAATGCCTGCGGCCGGGTTTTGGGAGCTGCGTCGCAAAAAATGGCCACTTTTGGCGCCATAATACCCGTTAGATGCCAATACCTGCGGGTCCAGCACGCGACGCGCCGCGATGGCCGCTGTCCGGAGCTTGCGCGCTGCTATCTGGCCTGTATTCTGGGACGCCTTGCAGCCTATGCAGTGAATCAGATTCTCACCGGGTACAGTGGCGGCTGCTAACCGCTGCGCTCGGTGATCAGCCTTACCGTGGAAATGGGGTTGCGCGCCCTGCGCTGGCTCGCACCGTGAGACAGGATTGATATCCAATCACGGCGGGGGTGTTTCGCATGACACACCACCCCGAGCGCCGATACAGCAGGGGTGCGTCGTCGGACTTGTAACCCGGGTGGCTACGGTCTCTTACTACCTCGACCAAAGAGAGGGCGCCCACGGACGCCCTGGGGGTCAGACACGCGTTTAGTCTTTGGCCGACTGCCAGTCGGGGGAATCGTCCAGCATCAGGGCGAGAAATTCCAGCAGAGGCACACCGCCTGCTGATCCCTCGAGCTCTTCCGATAGTAAGAAGGTGTGCCCGGTTGCGTCTGGAATCCAGTATTTACTGCGCTCTGGATGCGCATCCTCCAATTGCTGCATTTCGGGGTACAGGGCCTCCCGCCAGGCGGGAAAACCAATCATGAGGAAGCCCAGAGCAAACACACTGTCCTGGCTGTGACTCAGCATGCTGCGACGTACATTTGGATCCTCATCCATTTGCCAAATATGGTAGTCACTGAAGTGGCCATCGTCGGCAATGCACTGAGTGCAGCTCGATGGAACCAATGCGCCGGCATTCCAGTCTTGCAGTAGCAATGCCAGAAAATCCGGATCCTGCGGGCGAGCAACACCCACCCCGGCATCGTTAATGATGTCAATGCGAACGTCAGGATACAGCAACCGGACTAATGGCAAGGCGACGGTAGTACCAAGACCTCCCGCACTTGATCCTGCCAGTACAATTCTTTTAGGACTTGGAAACGTGCGCGAGACCACGTCCAGTGCAGCGGAGAGATTGTGCAGACCGCGTTGGAAGCGGTCATTGTCACCGTCGTTATCAGTATCATAATCGATATCACTGCTAAAGATGCCGCCGTCACAGTACGGTAGATAAGCGACGTTGTAGTCCTTCAGCGGGTTGTCGACGCGAGCAGGATCGAGTACGCCGCTCTGTGGAATGCCTTGTGTGGCGCTAGTAGTGGCAGAGCACAACTCTGACCAGCAAGCCCCGCCGCCTTGCAGATAGATCATGAGGTCTTCGGAGTTCCCATCGCGGGTGGCCATTGAATAGTCTGAACCGTCCAGACACAGCGGGCCGTCGCCTGCGCCGAATGTATGATTGACAATATCGCCAGTCACCTCTGATTGCATCGGCGTATAGACACCGATGAAACGGTCAATACCCTGATCATAAAGCTCCTGGAAGGGAGCAGCCTCGGGCGCTGGCGCGGGCGCAGGATTGTTTGGCCCGTCACTGCTATCGGAGCAGCCGGTCAAAAGTGACAGTGAAATGACGCTGGTTGCGGCCCAGCGTCTCTGAGCCTTAAAAATCTGTATATTATTGATTCTAAACATTTTTACCTCAAATAGACTACTCTAGCACACGTTATAGTTGTGGCGAAGATACGAAAGTACAACCCCGGAGAGATGATAAATCATTTGGCTGGCACTGTGTGAGTGCTGCTACTGGGGAATGGTGTCGGGCGCGTGCGGCGGACAGGCCCCTAGAAGCACGCCACGCGCAATAGTCGCCTCATGACAGTGTAACCCCGGTGCCACCGGTCTGGACGCTTATGTCTGTACCCGCCTCGCCGGATTGGTAACGCCGGTATATCTCGTCGAAGGCGCACTCCACCTCCAGGGTCGTCTTTGCACTGTTGAATAACGGGGCAATCGACCGTTTATCTGCCAGACGCTTACGCAGGACTGCCAATTGTTCGGGCTGTTGTGCCAGCGAAAGGGCCAGTTGTTCATAGGCCCTCTCGGTCTGTGCTACCAGCTCCGGCATTCCGGCGGCTCGCAAAAGGCTGGCGCCCACCCGTGCAGCAAAGCCAGCGCCGAGTTTTGTGATAATGGGCAGGCCGGCCCATAGCGCATCGCTGGTTGTGGTGTGCGCGTTGTAATTGAAGGTATCCAATGAGAGGTCTGCCAGGGCGTGGCGTGCCAGGTGCTCCGCGTGTGGGACGCGCTGCGCAAACACCAGCCGGTCGGGATTGACGTCGCGCTGCCTGGCCTGTTCACGCAGATTCGCTTCGGCCCACCGATTGGGCTGGAGCAACCACAACACACTGCCGTCCACCGCTTGCAGCAGCCGCATCCAGATATCGAATTCGCGGGAGGTGATTTTATTGCAGTTATTGAAGCAGGAGAATACGAAACCTGACGCGGGCAGCCCTGCTTCTGCTCGCGTGGGGCACCCCTGTGCCACTTGGCGTGTGTTGTCGTTCACTTGGTAGGAATCTGCCAGGCGTATAATGTTTTCCGTGTAAAACGCCTCGGACCCCGGTGGGGTCACGGTAGCGTCGCCGATGATGTAATCGATGAAGTCGGTGCCAGTGGTTCCGGGGTAGCCTATCCAGGTGACCTGCACCGGTGCGGCGCGGTGGGACAGGGCACCCAGACGCGAGGACTTGGTATAGCCCTTTAGGTCTACCGCGATATGCATGCCCAGTCTTCGCGACAAGGCCGCCGCCTCGCGGTCGCTCAGCTGGGTAATGTCGTGGACGGCATTGACCGCAGCGGTCAAACGTTGGCGCATTTCGCCGCCATCATTCGGTGAGTTGGAGAAGGCGTGTATTTCGAATCGGTCGGTATTGTGCAACTCGAATAGGCGTGCCATCAGGTAGAGAGTCGCGTGGTTGCAGAAGTCAGACGAAAAATAAGCAATGCGCAGATTCTTGGGTCTTTGCGCGGGCCGTGCAAAACTGCTCGCCGGGCACTTTCTAAAACGGTTCCTGGCAAAGTGAATTGACCGCTGCGCGTGAGACGCCGGGTTGTCTTCTAGTTGCAGCATCACAAAGGGAATAACCGCGTCGCCTTCTACACCAAGCAGGGGGATTTGCTCACGTATCTCATCGATAGCTGGCCAGTCGCACATCTGGGCAAGTTGGTGTAGCAGCATGCCTCTGGCTTTGCCGAAGTCGGATGTGATTGCCAGCGCTTTAGCGCAACTCTTTGCCCCCTCGTCATAGCGCCCGAGGTCCGACAAAATTGTGCCGAGATTATTGTGCGCTGCGGCGAAATCTGGCTTTAGTTCAGTTGCTCTGCGATAGCTAGCAAGGGCTTCCTCCAGGCGTGCGCAGTCTCGATACACGTTACCCAGATTGTTATGCGCCTCGTAGAAGCCAGGCTGGAGTTTAAGCGCGCGCGAATAGGCGGCGATGGCACCCGACTGGTTGCCTGTCTCGTTGCAGGCAGCGCCCAGGTTGCTGAAAGCCTCGGCATAGTCGGGCTGCAGTTTGATAGCCCGTTGGAAACAGGCGATGGCCTCACTGTATTGCCTCAATGCTGTGCAGGCGGCCCCCATGAGATTGTGGATCAAGGGCTCTTCGGGATGGGCCTGTGCCAGACGTTTGGCTTGTGCTAGGGCGCGCTGGGTTTGCCCGGCATTGAACAAACTGACCAGGTCCTGCAGCGCGAGTTGTAACTGCCTGTGCTGCGCATCTGTGTACCGTGATTGCGACTTTTCGAGCTCGATCAGTCCATGTGCGGCCGGCTTGTTGGCCGGGAAGTGCGCCAGCACTTGCTCATACAGTCCGCGGGCGCTACTGGTGTCACCCTGGCGCGCCAAGCTCTTGGCTTTGCGCAGCGTTTTGTTGACGTTTAGTATCACCAAGATAATGTTCCCGGGGTCTTCCTCGAACAGTTTACCGGGAAAGCGCTGAGTTGGGTATTGGCGCCTGACATGTCTAATGTACGTCGTATGCGGTCAGACAGCGGCGTCGTTTATTGACTGTTTTGCAGCTTGGTTCAATACTGTAATGCCGACTGAGACTATCTGTTAGATAGCACTTTGCGCACTAACTGGAAGTCCATGCGGCATGTTTTCGTGGTGAGTAGCTGGCGTGAATGCTTAGCGGCTGGATACGTCGTGCACAAAAAGCGCAAGAATCAAGATGGTGTAAAACACGTTATTAACGCGATTAGCGTGGGGCTGATGCCGACAAAGGAAGTAGACATATGCCACATGTTGGAACGGTTTTTTGAGAGTAAGTGAGGCTTGTGATGTCGAATACCCGAATTGAGCGAGATAGTATGGGCGAGTTGAGCGTACCCAAAGCCGCACTCTACGCAGCCCAAACCCAGCGCGCGGTTGAAAACTTTCCAGTCAGTAATAGACGGATGCCTGAACCTTTTGTGCGGGCGTTAATTAAGGCCAAGCGAGCGGCGGCGATAGCGAATGGAAAACTGGGACAGATACAGCAGGGCATGGCAGACGCTATTGTCGAGGCCTGTGACAAATTGCTGAGCATGCCTGATCTGATGCAGCACTTCCCTGTCGATATTTTTCAGACCGGCTCGGGCACCAGTTCAAATATGAACGCTAATGAAGTGTTAGCGACGCTGGCTACCGATATTTTAGGTGATATCGTGGGTCCAAACGACCACATCAATTGCGGACAAAGCAGTAATGACGTTGTTCCGTCTGCCATACACATCAGTGCTGCGACAGAGATAAGCTCGGAACTGGTCCCTGCTTTACAGCATTTGGTAAGGGTGATAGACGAGAAGGCCCACGCAGTTGCGCATCATGTGAAAACCGGACGAACCCACTTGATGGATGCTATGCCGGTGAGTCTTTCTCAGAGCCTGGAGAGCTGGGCGTCACAAATTGAATTGAATATTGATCGTACCCAGCTTCTGTTGCCGCAGCTGCAAACGCTGGCTCAAGGCGGGACCGCAGTGGGTACGGGTATTAACGCGCACCCCGAATTTTCAGCTCTTTTTTGTAGCGAAGTGAGTGAATACACAGGCTTGGATTTCAGGCCGGCTGAAAACTTTTTCAGCCACATGGGTTCTCAAGATATCGCTGTGGCCATGTCGGGCCAATTGAAGACCATCGCAGTATCATTGATGAAGATCGCAAATGATTTGCGTTGGATGAATTCGGGGCCGCTTGCTGGCCTCGCTGAAATTGAATTGCAAGCCTTGCAGCCCGGTTCGTCGATTATGCCGGGCAAGGTAAACCCTGTTATACCTGAAGCGGCCACCATGGTGGCGGCACAAGTGATCGGCAACGATGCAACGGTGACAGTGGCGGGGCAGTCCGGGAATTTTGAATTGAATGTAATGTTGCCGGTGATAGCGCTCAATGTTCTCGACAGTGTCCAGCTGCTCAGCAATGTTTCCAGGTTGCTCGCCGATAAGGCTATCGCAACATTTAGGGTAAACGAAGCGCGACTCAAAGAGGCCCTCGATCGGAATCCAATTTTGGTGACAGCGTTGAACCCTGTAATCGGCTACGCAAAAGCAGCAGAAATTGCCAAGGAAGCCTACCAGCAGAGCAAGCCAATCGCCGAAGTTGCCGCGGAGCGAACGGATTTAAGTGTTGATGAACTGAAGCAGCTGCTTGATCCTGTAAAGCTCACCAAAGGCGGTGTGTAGCCAGCGTATCATCAGCGAATGGCGCCGGCTTCGCCCAGTGGTGCTGGCCGCGACTCACTCGACGATGCTTTGCAGAATCGCCTCCTTCTCAGCTTTGTATTCGGCCGGTGTAATGTAGCCGCCGGCAGCCAGTTTGTTGAGTTGCTGCATTTTTTGCTCGGGGGTTCTGCCATCACTACGTGGCGTACTGGCAGCTGCTGTTTCGGGATAGTAGACAGGCCTTGCCGTCTGCTTATTCTTTGACGCCTCGTACATTGAGCCGCCCATCAGGCCGGCCAGTCCCCAGGCGACATCTGTACCGCTGATGCCGTGCGCGACGACGTGTGTTGTATGTAAGGATAAAGTACACACGAGGACAGCGCCTGTGATTGCTGTGCGTTTGATCATTGCATGATTCTCCTTTGTCCGGTCTGTTTATTTGCAGCGTTTCCAGTTGGTCATCCCCATTTTATCGCCGATACCGGCAACGGCTTCGAAACTGTTTTCTTCGTGTTGTACCGGCAGGACCTGCATCGTATAGATATCCCGCTTTGTGAAATTAACAAGAGCCGTTTCGATATCCTGGAAGGAGGCGGGTGCGGCCAACATCTCCATATCCAGAACACTGTTTTCAGTTGCCCAGAATCCCACTGCCTCGGCAGTGCCACGGCGACCGTATTCGAGGGTTCCGTTGTCACGCAAAAACATGTATTCGCCATTATCGTCGTCACACGCGGCATTGATCTTCCACAGTCCCTGGAAATACGTGGTGTCGACATCGGTTGCTCCGGCAGTCGGAACCAGGCAAGTCAGGATAACGCCGAAGATCGCCGACCGGTGTTTTGGGCTCAACATAATTGCTCCTTGATTTAGGTGTGCTGATTGTCGGATTTTAGCAAAGTACGACAAGAATGTAGGTCGAAATTGACGTGTTCGGTAGAGCATAGAGTCCCACGGTGAAAGCGGGTGGGCGCTACAGCGCTTGTCGTTGATTCCCAAACTGAGCGCGCAGGCGGCCCGTGTAGCGGTCGAAAGCCCATTAAATTCAGTAGCTTGCTGCAATTGGGCGGAGGCACTCCAGGTAATGCGCGTGGTGGAAGATTGCAGCATTGATGAGTCGCCGGCCATCGCTTGTCAGTCAAGAGAGGGAGGCTGTAAGAATGAGGCCACAACCGTGTTGTCTCCGCGTCATATTTTCAGATCCAACTGACGGTTTACCGTACCCGGATGGTTAAGCTTATAACAGTTCAGGAAATGGCAAGGGGTAGCGCGTTAATGCCCGTCGCGATGCTTTTTCACGGTTGTCTAGCCTTTTGCTGCTTCGCAGGTAGTACTGTTCGCGCCTTTTTGATACGCGTTGGTGGTGCTTCCTAGTGCTCATCTGCTGGTCTGGTTTGAATGCGTCGACTGGTGCGCGAGGGCTCGCGGTCGGATCAGCATTAATTTTTACCCCTCACTTCCCCTGACGACCAGTCTTAGGATTGTTTGTTCTTCTTGTGCCCTTGGTGATGCTTTAGCCTGTAGAATGGAGCTTACCGCGCCGGTTAAGCAGTGTAATGCAACAGGATGGCGGCACCCGCTGTGCACATAATGAATATAATCGGGGGGGTATTGCATGCTAAAGAAGACGTTACTTGGTTCGCTGTGTCTAATCCTCATGGCTGCGGTCTATTTGTGGTTCAATGGCGGTGATGAGCTGTATGCGGTGTCGCGCGCGACTGCGCCGGATACTGCAGCTGCCGATTATACCCTCCAGGATGATAGCCAAGTTGCTGTGCCTCCTTTTGAACGCGGGCCGCCGACATCGTTCAACCCGTTGAAGAATGTCTATTGGGGCGAACTGCATGTACACACCGTGGAGAGCCTGGATGCTGTGCTGTTCGGAAATACACTGACGATAGAAGATGCTTACCGTTTTGCAAAGGGGGAGCCACTGCGCAATAACGGTGGTGAGTTGATGCGTTTGTCCCGGCCTTTGGATTTTCTGGCGATTACTGACCATGCGGAAGGCTTTGGTCTGCGTACCCGGTGTCGAGACGAAGACCTGGGCATGGGCGATCGTATCAATTGTGCACTCATGGAAACTCCCAATATCGGGGTATTTTTGGCTATTGCGCTTCTCGCTGGTATGGATAACGAGCCGGCTGATGTAGGAGGTGAGGCTGGTGTCTACCAGCCCGTCGAGCGTGCCAAACCTGGCTATGAAAACTGGCCAATCTGTAACGATAAGGCAGATCCTGATCGGTGCTATCGTGACAGCATCGCAGACTGGTCCCGCTACAAGTTACTGGCCGACCAATATAATGAGCCGGGTGTATTGACCACCTTTGCGGGTTACGAGTTTTCCCCTGTGATGGCCGGGCCGGGTAAACATCACCGTAATGTGATATTCAATGGTGCGCCGCTGCCCGAGCACGCCACGTCGTCACTGGATGTGGGTAGCGCGGTGGCGCTTTGGCGCGCCCTGGAGGGAGATTGCCGCGGAGACTGCGATTTCTTGACGATTCCGCACAATATGAACAAAGCATGGGGGCTTTTTTACAGCCCTTGGACCTGGGACGGTCAGGCCTACGATGAGGCCGCCTGGCGCCTGCGGGAGCGGCGTGAGCCGATCGCTGAAATGTATCAAGTAAAGGGCTCATCTGAGTGTGCCCTTGGTGTAGGTTCCACCGATGAGGAGTGTGCCTTTAGTCAGGTCTTGGAGGCGTGTAGGCCAGGACAGCCCGCCGGTTGCGCCTTTACCACAAGTTTTGCCCGGCAGGGTCTGCGTGTCGGTCTAGGACTGCAACGGGAGCTCGGGTTTAACCCTCTGGCTTTTGGCTTTATTGCTGCTACAGATAGCCATAACGCCAGTCCTGGGGACGCCGAGGAATGGGATTTCGTGGGTAAGGTTGCCAGCACCTCATCCCCAGCAATTCGCCGCATGACTGAACTTCCCGAGCAGGAGCCGTGGGAGTCAATGCTGCGCGATCATACATCGGGTGGGCTGGCTGGCGTGTGGGCCGAAGAAAATACCCGAGACGCCATCTTCAGTGCCATGAAGCGACGTGAAACGTATGCAACATCCGGTACGCGCATAGCCTTGCGCTTCTTCGCAGGCTGGGGCTTCGATGCAGCCATTGTCGCCGATCCTGATGCCATCGCAGTGGCGACGCGCGGCGGTGTCCCAATGGGTGGTACTTTGGAATCAGAAAACATGGAGGCGGGTAGTCCAACGTTTTTTGCCTGGGCACAGGCCGATCGAATGAGTGCGGGGTTGCAAAGGCTGCAGGTAGTGAAAGGCTGGATAGACGCGCAAGGCAATACGCATGAAAGGGTGCGAGATGTGGCGTGCGCGGGTGATGCTGAGGTCGATCACGACACGGGCCGTTGCCCGCAGAACAGCGCAGGCGTGAATACCAGTGACTGCAGTCTGGTCGGAGATACTGGTGCCGAGGAATTGAGGGTTGCCTGGCATGACCCTCAGTTCGACCCAGCGCATAACGCATTTTATTACGTGCGCGTGCTGCAGAATCCCACCTGCCGCTGGTCAACCTACGATGCGCTACGCTTAAATAGGGAGCCGCCGTCGCAAGTGCCCGCTACCATCCGCGAGAGGGCTTGGTCATCGCCGATCTGGATTAATCCGTCATGACAGAAGACTAGCGGACGCGCATCTCCTCCACGATCAAGTGCGGCGAAACGTGCGGTGCATCAATGCGATTGTTGGACCTACGCACCTCTGGCGTGTCGCAAAGCAATAGGCCCTAACTGATCAATAATGCCATAACCTATCATTGATAAAATTGTGAGCCATTCGCGCCAGCGCGTAGTGCGTAGGGACCGTTATGAAGTGTTGTTGCACCTCGGCACTGCGCCAAAAATCTGCTTGCTCGCTGAAATCCACCGATTCGAATTCCGCGGGATTATTGGCGATGAATTCGCACAGCCTGCTTAGCCTCCCCTGGTTAACTCTATTGCGGGTTAGTCGGCTGTAGCTGAAGTCACTTTTTTTGATGAACTCCGATGGGTGTGTGAGAATAACGACGGTTTCGATTCCAGCAGATCGTGCCTTGCGCAGTAGATAGCGCATTTCTGGCCAGGAGCAGCTGGTAATCTGCAGAGACTTGCGTCGTTTCCTGCCTAGAACATTCATATCCTGGTAGGTAAAAACCGGTATTTCCGTCACGCCGTGAATGTTGTGTCTGCCCGAATTCAATTGCAGCAGTGGATCGTCCGGTGTGAAGATGCCCGTGGCAATATTTGAACTCAGAGTCAGACCGAGTGATGCCATCACGCGATAGATGTTGTTGTCAGCACGCAAACTGCCCGTCCTGACTGCTAGCGGTTGATGTCCTACCCACCGCTCGAATACCGCGATGCATAATTCAAATGCGTGCTGAAGATCCGCGAAATTGCGGCCTGTACAGTGGTCATCTTGCGGAAACCTGCCTTCCAGCGCGCCCTTTGCAAAAGACAGCCATACAGGGTGAATATGTAGTTGGATGTCTTGCCCTGCGCTTTGAATGCGCTTCACCACGGTCTGCATTGGCTCATCACCGAAAAAATAATAGTTGGCACATTCGATGAAAAAGGAAGCTCGGATATTGAATGTCGAGAAGGTATTTAGGAGGAAGCCTAGCGCCTCCTCGCGGCCTGCCACATTGCCGAACACCATGGGTTCTGCGACGGGTTGATTGCGTTGCGGATTCTGAAAGTGACCGGCGATACTAAACTCGGTATCAATGGTTATGCAGACCTGTGTCGGGTGTTTCAGCTTCACGGTGAACTACTGGCTGACGGGATCGTACAGCGTGAAGCCCCTTTTTGCCGCGGTCACCAGTGCGTCAGTAACAATCCCTGCGCGGGCAGCAAACATAGGGCAATTATGATAACGCCATTCCTTCAGTTGGTCCTTAGTAAGAATTTCTCGCAGTTTCCAGATGTTGAAACGCCATTGTTGCTGCCTGCCGCTTACTTTCATGGAAATCTCATCGTCTTTGTCCACCACTGTTACCTGCAGGTCGGGTAAGGTCTCCACGGGAGCGGGCCAGTCCTCACCCAGCAGGCTTTCAACATGGTGCGCCTGAGTCATGACCTGGAAGGGCTTGCCAACGCCCAGAATTTGCGCATTGTGTATCGCCATGAAATCAAACGGACTACCCTGTCCCATGCCACTGGGAATACCTTCGTGGCCGCGGGTGACAGACTCGGCCAAAGGACCAAGCGCCGCTATTCGGTATATTGGATGTTTGCTTTGGATTACCGAGCGACTGCGTCTGAATAGTTCAGTCAACAGACCCATCTGCGAGGGAGAACGACGAAGATCGAAGCGAGGGTCCTTTTTAAGCATTTCCCTGGCCCCTGATCCTTGTTGTCCGAAGTTGAATGTCGGCATTACCAGCGTGCGTTTTGGTCCACAATATTCAATGAGCGCGTTCAGGAGTTCGGTGGTATTGCCGTCGTACATGGGTGCGAGATTATTAACAGAGCTGTGAACCATCAGAATAGACCAGTCGCTGTCGAGGTGTTGGTCAACATTTTCGATAAGCTCGGCGGTATTGAAGTTTCCGTAGTATAAGCGCAGCACGGGTGCCGTGCGGGACTTTACGCGCAAATAGCCCTTACGCAGTTTCAGGAATTGATCGCTGGGAAGTAGACGAAGCAGCAGCGCAGATGTGCTCTCTATGATGCTCACGCGTGTCCGGTCTCCGACTTAATATACGTGAGTATCTTGTTTACGCTGTCCAGCTCCGCGAAGTCTTCAATGTCCATGTATAGATCGAAAGTCTGCTCAAGCGCGACCATTATATGGACGTGCCCAAGCGAGTCCCACTCTCCGATACTTTCCATATTGGAGTCTGATTGAATACTGTCTGGGGATATGTCGAGCGTCGTGGCTATAATATCCTGCAGTTGTTCGAATAAATTCATACTTTTGTCAAACCATGTATTTTAATGGGTAAGTCTTCCGCTATCTCGTGTACCGGGTCATTCAACTGCGTGAGAAAAGTACCGTTTTCCGTTTTTTCAAAACCGTTGGTCTCCAAAAAATGTGCTACTAGCATATTTTTTTTGGTTGGAATGTACTCTGCAGATAGTTCCTGATAACCGTTCACGCGTAGCCAATGAATGATTCTACGCAGAAAACCCTGCTCCGCCTGCCGGCCTATTACGCGACACGACATCAAAAACGTATCGAGTTTAGCTACCCTGTTGGCTGGGTTTTCAACGATTGCCAGACCAACGATACCGCTGTCACCGAAGTTGTCAGCAAGTGAAAAACTGAAAACAGAATAATCCATGTCATCAATTTTGGATGCGATGTCTTCTTCAGAGTAGCGGCGCGTCGTCAGGTTGAACTGGTTTGTCTTTAGCGTGAGCTGAGACAGCCTTGTTACCTGATCCTGCCGGTCAAGGCTCACTTGCATCGTCATGTTCAATGATTGCAAATAGTCTGTCAGGCTACCTCCATCACCGGTAATTTCTTTCATTTTTGTTTTTCGTTGTCGCTCCTGCGCGTACATGGCTGTCTTGGCAAGGTCTTCGTTCGTGACATGGGCTACTTCTAGGCGTGCAATATGATCAAGACAGGTGGGGACAAGCATGGGCTTGTTGGGAACCTGGACGACGTCGACCTCGGGCAGGGCGTGACGCACTGCCGCACATTCGTGATCACTGTCGTCTACAAAGATAAATGAATCCAATCCCAGGTTGAGCTCTGCTGCGATAGAGCGGATATTCTCAGATTTAGGCTGCCAGTTCACGCGCTCTGCAGCGAAGTGGTCGCGTTTCAGTAATTGATGTGGGTGGTCATTGAGCACCTCTATCAGGTCGTTGGCATTATTCTTACTGCACAGAGCAAGAATAAATCCACGTTGTTGCAGTGCTAGTATTCGGGACTGGAAATCCCTATACGCCCGTCCGGGGTACTCAGGACCTAACGCGATGCCCGTCATGCCATCTTCTCCAATGACGCCGCCCCACAGGGTATTGTCAGCGTCGAGTATGATGACCTTGGCGCGAGCTAAGTGCACGCTTGCTATAACAGTGTTAATGGCGCCTGCCACAGCGAAAGCGCCTTCGGGGGTAAACGGATAAGACGACGCATACCATAGCCGGAGATCAAAGAAGCGGCGCCTGCCAACCTCGCCGGCAACGCGGTCCAGATCCAAGTAACTGATACCCGAGAAGCGTTCACCCAGACCGATAGCCAACCTAGCCTTTAAACCACACCACCAGTGCAGCTCTGAATTTGGAGCATAGTCGTCATATTGGCCTAAGCCGGCAGGTTGTATTCGCGGTAAAATCGACAGGACAATGTGCCCTCCCAGTACCTCCCGAAGACCGCCTGCAAGCCTGGTGATGTAATGGGTTATTGCTTCTTCCAGTGCTTCCCTGCCTTGCGAATCGAGGTTGGATATGGGTTGTTGCAAGGTGGGGTGCAGGTCGCTTTGTTGCAACATCACGAGCGTTAGATCGGGCTTGTGGCGAGCGAGACCGGAATCTTGATGTGCCTCCTGGAGTGTGACCCCGTAAGGTGCGTGATAAATGTCGAGCTCAAAATTATCGAGGGCTGCGGCAAACTCAAGCCAGGGATCGATCAGTTCACTGGTATACGTGTGCACGATGCCCAGTTTGATAGGACGAACATTCTGAGCGAGCGAAACCAGGTGTCCGTGTACCTGCTTCAACTGGCCTGGCGAAAGAAGCAGGTTCTCTCGTAGTAAAGCATCCTTCACCTCTTGGCGTGTGGAGCTTTTAAGCAGTTTTGCGAGCTTTGTGTCGGATACTTTCATGTAATCGTAAATAGTAGCCGCACACAGGCGCTCTCACTGACAGATAAATGCATGATTATACTTGTGTTTTCAGCTACTATTATCGGCGTTCATCGGGATTGTGAAGCGACTCACAGAGACAGTTTGTCCGCGTGGATACGCCAAAAAGTCTAACATAGAATCTTCGCGAACAGAGGTACAGAACCCCAGATGTCTCGAGCATTTTCTTTATATTTGGATGTAATTCGCTTTCTCGCGGCTCTGCTGGTCATGCTGTATCACGCGAATTGGGTTTACCGCCCTGGATTCACGATTACCAGCCTCGGTCATGAGGGTGTAGTCATATTCTTTGTGTTGTCTGGTTTCGTGATCGCTTACGTGGGCGATACGCGCAATGAAAATTTTCGGCAGTTCATGACGGCGCGGGCTGCCAGAATTTATTCCGTCGCTCTACCTGCCATCTTTATCACGGCGATACTGGATGCAGCTGGGTTCTGGCTGGCACCTGACATATATCCCATTGACTATCGGGCTTGGGATTTGCCCGTCATACGCGTGATCACCAGTATGTTGTTCCTCAATGAAATATGGTTTCTTGGTATCCAGCTATTCACAAATGTTCCCTACTGGTCACTAAATTATGAGGTCTGGTATTACGTTTTGTTCGGCGTGCTGCATTTCTTTCAAGGAAGAACGCGCTGGGTAATGTTTTTCCTGCTGTGCCTTTTCCTTGGCCCCAAAATATTGCTTCTCATGCCGGTATGGTGGCTTGGTGTCTGGGTTTACAGCTCTGAGCGACTAAAAAAACTTTCCAAGCCCGCCGCATGGATTTGCCTGATACTTTCGATTTTCGGTTTTTACTTATACATCAGTTTGGATCTTGGAAAGTTTGGTTATGATTGGGTACAGCATACGGTTGGCACCTACTGGCATCGGGAACTTTCGTTTAGTCAGCAGTTTCCGACTGACTATTATTTGGGTGTGGTCCTTAGTCTGCACTTCGTTGGCTTGCGCGTAGTCTTGAGTGACGCCAGTCGCTTTCTTTTCCCATTTGAGAAGCCAATCCGGTACCTGGCAGGCGCCACGTTCTCGGTTTACTTATTCCACCAGCCACTATTGTGGTTCCTCAGTGCTGTCTTTGACTGGGTACCTGAAGGCTTGACACGCTACGCGGTTGTCGTACCGCTTACCCTTGTGTCTTGTTTTGTATTTGCTCGCTATACCGAGCACAAGAAGGCCGTATGGAAGGGTTGGTTAGAGGGGTTGATAACCTGGGTTGCTGCTCTTTTTGGTCGAAGGCAGACTGTATAAGGCCTCAGGTTGAATTATCGGCCTTACCATAGCTATCCAGCAATATTGAAACGATTACAGACTGATTGTCATTTTCTTCAATGCCCCTCATGCTGCTTGTCTGGTCCGTCAACATGCGCGGCAGTCTCGGAGCCGTAATCGACAGGAAGCCATGACTGTCAGCAAGGTTTTTGGCATATGACTCTGCTTCTTTCTTGGCCGCTATGTACTCAGCAAATCCACGAACGTTCTCCTCTAGAAAGACGGACGAAGGGAGAAACAGCGAGAGGGGTAATCCATTTGGCCGTTGCGCTATTGCGGCCGAAACTAGGTTTGTCATGCCATCGAGATAAAAGTTTTTGAATACCTGAAACAGCTTGTCATCAAACCTGTCTGGTGTGCCTTTAGCAATAACGGGTGAGGCTAAATAGTAAATGTGTGTCGCCGATGCAAGATAAGTACGCATCGTGTTATCAAATGAATCTCCAAGAACATCGTAATGACAAATTTCAGGTCGTGAAAACTTGGATGCGATATTATCGGCTACTCGCTCTGCATCATGCTTCCCAAGGGCATAAGTGAGTAGTAGCTCTGCGCCGCCGGCTGCAAGCACTTTGGCGATCAGTTCACCAAGGCCACGGGAGGCTCCGACCACCAGCGCACGCTGCGAGGAGAATGCGCTTTTAGGTACCGACATCATGACGTCGGTGATGTCGTCCTGCGCTGCGGGAGGCGGTCTGAAAAATGCCTCGATTGTGCCGCTGACGCCGGCGTTTGCGACTGTCATCGTAATCCGATCCAGACGCGGATCAGTGTGTGAAGTGGAATATTCCAACTGGTCTACGAGCTGATTCCCTGAGACTGTGTAGTCCAATTCGAGCTGAGCGAATACGGAATGCAGTCCGGGACAACGCATACCTACTATGTCTGTGCACGCCAGGAGCGTGGCGATCTGTCCATGCGGTATGAATTTTGACAGGTTGGGCGCAAGGCTTTGAAAGATGGATTGCGAATTACGCAGTGGCACCCGTTCTTCAAGCGCATCACAGTGGATCAGCTTTCGATCAACACAGACTTCCGTTCTCACCATATCAGCGCGAGGCTGCAGTCTGTCGTATATGACACCGAATTCGACTCGTATGATTTGACAGCGACTTTGCTCATCGCTAACTTCAAGCTTGTACTTCCTGCCCTCCTGCACCATCGCAACATGGATTAGCGTTCCCTGGATTATTGGTCGGGTAAACTTAACCTTAAGTGATAAGAGG
>JABSPW010000052.1 GCA_013214285.1 Halioglobus sp.
GATTCGCAGGAACAATACGAAAGATTTAAATGTCACTTTGAGAAACGCTAAGATTGTATCTCATGAACGATAGCTCCAGTTTCTATTTTCAGACCTATGCGGAATGGCGTAAGGCAATTACTGAGCGTTGCAAAATTAATTTAACGCCAGCTTATGCTCGCTCGCGTATTGCCGCACTTCAGAATACAGCGGATCCGACGACCCAAGAATTCGCTGCCAAATTTGGCGATGCGTACCTTCGGCAAGTCATTCAATGGTTTGAACAAGCTGAGCAGCAGCGCTAGCGAAGCGACCCTGTATGTCAAAGCTATGGCTAGCATGCCTGCCGCTTCTTTTTCAGACGACGGCTGACTGATGTAAAGTGCCCTTGCCAAAGCAGCTGGGGAACGTGAACTGACGACTACCATGGCAGAGCGTTGAAGAATGCCACATTCGTTTTCATATCGAAGGGACCTCGTACTGCCCGCGTGTCCATATCGTATCCCACGTGAGAAAAGCCACTTTAATTGATGAGTGTGTCGATCTGCGCCAACAATGCCGTGTTGAGGTAGGGCTTTTGAATGAATCCGTCGCGCGACGAATCCCAGCCTTCCAACTCTTCAAAGGCCTCCTCAGGGTGTCCGCTTGACATAACGATCGTGAGGTCTGGGCGCTTTTTCCGGATCAATGCCCGTGTCTCTATGCCACTCAAGCCGGGCATCATAACGTCCAGCAGTACGAGGTCGAGGGATGAGCCGATTTCTTCGATAGCAACCAGAGCTGCACTGCCATCAGAGGCGATATGCACATCGAAACCCGCTGCAGCCAAATGGGACCTTAGAATTGCACGAATTGGAGCCTCATCATCTACGACTAGAATCTTTTTGTTAGCGAATCGGTCTAAGGTGCCTGTGCTGTGTACATCTTCGGTTATGAGATCGCTCTTGCCTGTGAAGATCGGTAGACAAAGGGTGAAGACGCTGCCTTCACCCAATTTAGTCTCGATCCGCAATTGACCGTCGTGACTATCTAGGATTCCTCTGGTCGCCGCCATCCCGAGGCCCCGCCCGGTAAATTTCGTCGTGAAGAAAGGGTCGAAGATCTTTTCAAGCGTCGCGGCCGTCATGCCGGCACCGTCATCGCTAACGGACAGGTGAATGACCTCCCCTCTGGTCTCCCCGTGCTCTAAGGTTGCATTGGTGTTGGTCATCGGCGCCGGACGACCGCGACCCGTCTTGATACTGATAGTGCCGCCTTTTTCTCCGATAGCGTCCGACGCATTGATGAGTAGGTTCATCACGACCTGACGAAGTTGTGTTGGGCCGCCTTTAATCGACGGTAGGTTGTCCTCCAATTGGTATACGATCTCAACATTCTTGGGTACCGTGACGGACACCAGGTCCGTCACGTCACGCAGTAACTGGGAAATGTCCAGCGGCTCTTTCATGAAGGTGCCTTTGCCGGCATAGGCGAGAAGCTGACTAGTGAGTTCAGCCGCGCGGGTTGCGGCATTCTCGACGCTCTCTAGCAGACCATGCAAAGATGAATCCGGTCCAAGACGCTCGCGTGCGATCTCCGTATTGCCGAGAATAGGCATCAGCAGGTTGTTAAAATCATGTGCTATGCCGCCGGCAAGCAGTCCCACACCTTCAAGCTTTTGAGACTGAATCATTGCCTCGGATTCGCGGCGGGTCTGAGTCACCTCTGTCATCCGCCACGCTCGTCCTGAAAAGCCCTTGTGGGTTTCAATGGGCATCGTGCTGACTTCCACAATGTGATCTTCTTGTAAAGACAGATCACATGTCTCCGCGTGAACGGAATCAAAATGCTGTGCATCACAGTGCCACATGCGCTGCATCGAGTTTGACGGTAGATTCGCGAACATATTTCCTAAATGAAAATTAAGCGCCTGTCCCATGCCTAGCATTTCCTGTGCACTCATACCCCAGAAGTTTGCAAATGCTTCATTTAGATAACGGATTTCTCCATATCGGTCCTTTACCAATATGCCTTCGCCAATTGCGAGGTCCAGCGCCTCGAGCAGTGCGACGTGTTCCTCTGCCGCGACCTGTGCAATACGGAGTGCTGTACGGTCTCTTATTCGCAGGCACATACCTGCTTTTACACCCCGGCTCTTTTCAACGGTTGAGACCTCGATAACAACCCACCGTTCTACTCCCGATGCAGAAAGAAATCGATGTACGTTCGAGGAGTCTGAATACAAGTCGAATTCTTCGAATGAAAAACTCGGTACCGCACGCCCCAGCAGCTCGCTGATGGGGGAGCCTGGAATTAGCACCCCTTCCCCAAACAAATCCTCTGCATTTGGATTTGCATAGAGTAATTGCTGTCGGGGGCTTACGATTACAATCGGATCGGCGTCGTAATCCAACACACTTGGAAGCGATATCCTTTCGAGCACAAAGAGATCTCGACGCTCTACCGCGAAGAGAAAAAGTACGCAGCTGAGTGCAAAGCCGAGCGCAGTGGGATCGTATGACAGTGAAACCGGACTAAATACATACACCATGTTCATTAACATTGGGATAGCGACTGCGGCCACCAGAAAACGGCATTGCGATCTTATCGTCGGGTCTTTCATAAAAAGCGCTTCGCGCGCGTGAACAAGCATTGCTGCCAACAAAGCTAAATAGTTTACGATGGCGGTGGCATACCAAAGCGGTCCGTATTCGCTCCTTGCGAAAGCGCGTGTCTCGAGGAACTGCCCATGCCACGGGTTTGTAATGAGACCCAGCCACAATATAATGTTTGTCACAACGAGTGCAGGTAGACCAGAGCGGAACGCCACCTTCTGATAACCCGCCATCTCTGAAAAACCTCGGGTGAATAGCCACCATGCCGGGGCGATCGTCAACAAGCCCGTGTAGACCATCACCATGCCGACCCAACGCACTGTTGGATTCTCCGCCCACATGTTTGCCATCAGGTCTCCCACCGAAAAAATTAAGGCGGCGAAGAAAGCGACAGGTAGTGCAGGCCATAAAATTTTGGGCGGACGGCGATAAAATAGATGCGTCGTTAGCGCGACTAGAAGCGTGATCCCGAGTGCGGTGCCAATCTGCCACTGCGGCATAAGTCAATACGCTCGTGTTTTATTTGATAATAGCCCGTTACATCGTCCATGGTGCCACAAGCCTTATGTTGACGCGAGTGTTGCTCCCTGTCGCGTGCATATTTACAACGATCAGCCGGTGCGCGTCTGGAATATGATGGCGGTTAGTGCAGCCTGTCTACGTAAAATTACGTAGTGCAGTCGCTGTCGGGTCAATGCAATCTTCGCAAACATCTGTAATGTCTGAGCCTGGCATGGTGGAGTGCGAGACCGATGTTTAGCAGGCAAAACGATAAAAAATGTAGAACATATGCGTAAGGCGAGGCGAAGCATAGGGTGCATTTATCAAGATGTGAAATTTTTGGAAGGTCTCAGATGACATAGGTGAACGTTTGCAGCATTGGTGCGTACGGTTATTGCCATATCGCGTCAACGGACGTGCAGAGCATGGTGCTAGCGTCGATTTGAAAATGAACCCATCAAAAGCGAGATGACAATCGTCAACAAGACGCTGCCGACTATCGAAATATGCACTCCGTAGTCGAGTTCACTCAGTAGTAAGTTCAACACGACAAGCAACAAAACGAAAATGACCAGGCTTCGAAGATTCAGCATCGTAAGGTTCCTCTGGCGTTTTTTAATTAGGGGGACGAATAGTGGCGTAATGAGGATAGACGGCATCAATCGTTTTGTCGACTGCCCAAATACATCCTACAACAGCATTTTCGATCGCTCTAGGCTGGGCGCAGAGTCCGTCTACATGGGCCCGATTTCTTCTGTTTCTGTTTGTACTCCTGCGCAGCTTTATGCAGGGTCTGATTGGCGACGAGAGGGACTGAAGACAGGCCAGAAATAGCTTCAGCGTGGCCGGCTCTGGAACAATGACGTCTTTTGGATTGGGTCGGGTCTTGGGCGTGCTAGACATGTGTGCTGTTTGGACTCCGTTAGGTCACATGGTGGACTCTCGACTCGGCACCTTGCTGCTCGCTATCGATGCCGGTATCTATGAGTGTCGGTTCGCCAAAATAACCTACAGCACCTCACGCTGTCTCTGGATGAATAAGTAAAAGGCGCCGTTCTACAATACGGAGCGGCGTCTTGGCTGTCTGGGATACAGCACGCCAACCCTGAAGACACGGAGTCGTCTTCTTGGAATGCCAATGTAGAAAGAGCAGATAAACGATCAATCTAACGGCACCAGCTAATGAGAGAGGAAAAAATGCCAGCAATCATTGCATCGGTTTTTTGATCAGGTCCGGTGCATACTCGCCGGCGCGGTAGGCTTGACAGAAGGCGGCTTCGTCACCCTTGTAGACGGGGTCGTGTGCGACCAGCGCGCGGCGTATCAAGTCCCAGGGCGCATTCAAAAACGCCGTAGCGCCAGCATTGCGTGTGACGATGACCAGCTCTAATGCGCGATGGCCGGCAATCAACTGCCCTCCAGCTCCGGCGGCCAGAAAAACGCCAACATCTTCCGGTTGCAAACAGGATGCCGCCCCGTCGTAATTGCAATCAGTCGACTCCGACAGCCCGTGGGGATACTCCCGCCACAATGCCGGCGGATCACAGCTGCCCAGCGGTTGAAGAAACTTGGCATCAATTGCCGGCAATACATAGTTGCGTTCTGCAGCCACCCACGTCAGATAGCCATAGCCCGTGTTACTGTCTTCAAAAGAAGGGTGGGTGATTTTGTAGACCCAATCACTACTGAGCAGTCGCTTTTGATTCCATACACCGTCGTGCAGTAGCCACAGCCCGAGTCGTGCCATATCACGCAGGTCCGAGTGCCAACCTGAGCCGAAGCTCTTGCCATCCCAGACGCTATTGTCCATTCCCAGTCTCGTAAAAACCTCGTTGGCTGCGAATTCTCCTGTGGTGTTCGCCCCCCCGAAATAGGTGCTATCCTGTGCGATTACGGCCTCTACCACATCGCTCAGCCGGTTAATTTCGCGATTGCCATTGGCATCGTAGGCAAATTCGCGTTGACCAAAAACGAGGCTGTCGTTGAAGCCGATCATGGCCAATACGTGACCGACCAGCGCATTGGGGTTAAAACTAATATCATCGATCCATGTATCCATACGATCTGTATCGCGCAGCGGTTTGGGAAGGTCCATGCTCATCCATACGGCGCGACCCACTGTTGCTGCCGCCAGCGTTTTGGTGGCAGAAAAGTTATTTACTGCCTCGTCGGGGAGAGGGTCATCCGGGTGATAGAACTCGTGACAGAGTTTGCCGTAGCGAACAATGGCATAGGAGTGTGTCGCCTCCGTATCAATCTCGTCTAGAAGAATAGGGTCCAGACCACACGTATCGATTAAAGATTCACGCGGTACTGTTTCCCATGGTTCGGTGCCTGGATCATGGTACTCCGCAAGAGGTGTCGCAAATGCTGTACCGGTACTATTGTCGTTGGAGTCAGAGCATCCCCAGACCCCAGAGATGCATACCATCAAAGAGAAGCAATAGCGAAGTAATCGATGTGGAGTGTTATCGGTATACATGGCTTTTGAGAATCCTCGGCAGACCTGCTGTCATTAGCATCACTAGCTATGTTGCATTCTGCTAGTGTCAGTATCACGGCTTTCGCAGGGCCCCATTTTTTTGTAACCGTTAGTCGGGCTAAAAGTCTAGGTTATGATGATGTGCTGCGGCAAGTGGTGTAAGGCAGTGTAATGGTGGCGGTCCAGGATCTGCGGGCAAAAAAATCGGTGGGGCGTAGGGAGTTCTGGGAAAAGTCGACCACTATTGAAAGCACACGCTAGACGAACTGGTCTGTGGAGCTGTGTAGTTAAGGTTTAGCTGTGTTGATGCGATCGGTACGATGAGTAGAATCAGGCCGAGGTGTTTACGCCGCTAGTCGACGACCGGGTTTCTCAGTACTATGCAGGTAGCCATCAGTAAAAAAGGGGGCGAGATTTTTTCTCGAAAATCTATTGGCGAAATTGATGAAAGCGGCAACCGTCACAGGATTCGGTACCAGTGCCAAGATAGTGGTTTCGGAGAAGAAAAGGCCAAAGCCTGCTAAGCACGATGTGCTGGTAGAGGTGTATTGTTCGTCTGTCAATCCTAAGGACTGGAAGCTCAATAAAGCGATTACTTCATTGTTACCTGATGTGGGAATTCGCCCTTTTATCATTGGAGATGACCTGTCTGGCATCGTTGTTGAGACGGGAAGCGAGGTAACAGCGTTTGAGGTTGGCGATGAAGTGTATGGAATGGATATGCGGCTGCGTACAAGTGCATGCGCCGAATATGCAAAGATTGCTGAGACACGAATCGCTAAAAAACCAAAGAATATTTCACATGTTGAAGCCGGAGTAACGCCCTTGGCAGCGCTTACTGCCCTGCAAGGGTTCAAGGTTGCGAATTTGAGCAAAGGGCAGAGAATACTGATTATAGGCGCTTCCGGCGGTGTTGGTACTTATGCGGTACAAATCGCAAAGGCGTGGGGTGCGGACGTAACAGCGGTATGCAGTTATCGCAATGTTGATTTGGTCAGTTCCCTGGGCGCTGACCACATAATCGACTATACCCAAGGTGATTTTACTCACAAAAAGGATAGCTTTGATGCAATTTTTGATGCAACTTCTTATGAGTCTGCCAGAACCTGCGCGTCGCTGCTGAAAGAGGGCGGCGTGTTTGTGACCACCTTTGGTCAATCCAAGGGTTTATATTCTGCAATCATTTCCAAGTTCGTTCCTGTGAAGCATAAAACTCAATCAGTGACTGTAGAGAGTTATACCGATCACCTGAATGAGCTTACTGAATTGTTTGAAAAAGGGAAATTAAAAACTATTCTCGACAGGGAAGTAGCTTTTGAAGATATAGACGAGGCTTATCAAAGAAGTAAGAGTGGAAGGGCGAAGGGAAAAATAGCGATTAAGATCGCAGAGGGTATCTAGATAGAGAGAATTTTTTAACGCCATCATGGTAGTCGTGCGTGCATTAATTTACGAAAGGAATGACTAGGCTGGTGAGCATACAGGCCCTTCGAGGTGAGAGTGCGAAAATAACTCGAAGGGCTAGAGCTGCGAGTGCACCGAGCCTGCTATCGTATCTTTCGGGTAATACAGGCTGTCCTCTGAACCACTCCGGGTCATTTACCGCACTATAAGCACCCTGCCGGGAGCGGTGCTTGCGGTCCTTGCTCCAGGCGATTGAAAACCGTCTCGTAGTGATAGTCTACTGTGCGCTGGTAGAGAGTGACGCCGGTGGTAGCCGTAAAGGTACCCAGCGCTGGCACGTGCCCCCCATTCACCACGGGCTGAAAGTCCAGTGGTAGATCCGCAGTAATAGCAAAATTTTGCAGCGCGGTCGCCTGACTGAAGGGGACCGTATTATCATTAGTTCCGTGTATGACCATCAGTACAGGGTCGCTGCCGGTGGCGTCGTCAAAGGGGTTGCCAATATTACATCCGAAAAGACCCCCAGCCTGATCGATCACCATCGCCACTGGAGGCCGGGTAATGCCCCAATCGTCTAAACAGTAACCGGTGATGATTGACGTGATAGCGCCTGCGGAGGTGCCCCATAATGTCGTCCAAGGCGCGTAGATATCGTTGCGAGCATGCAGGAAATCTATTGCCATCAGCGCATCGTCTACTGATGCTATGGCAGCACGAAACTGTGCCGGTGCGTTCGCTCCGCCGACAGCATCATAAAAAGCTTGTACCCTGCTAGACGGCACCGGATTGTCACCGATCAGTCGGTAGTTGATGGAGGCGACCAGCCAGCCTCTCTCGGCATACTTGGGCGCGTTGTTCCGAATGTTGCCATTGTTTTTGCTACCCCCGGAAAAACCGCCCCCATGAATCATAACCATAAGAGGTAGCTTGTTGTCGGCGTTGGCAGGCGGTGGTATGTCCGGAAGATACAGATCGAGCTTGAGTGCCTTGAAACTGCCACCACCGCCCACCTCACCCTGCCCGTACACGATATCGCTTTGCACGGTATACGTGTAGTTGGGTGTGGAGAAAGGCACATTACGAACGACACTTTGTGCAGCGACGTGTGCCGAGCACAGGGCAACAGTCATTACCGCCGTGATCAGCAAAGAATGCGCGACGCTGCGTATACCGTGGCAACAGTGGTTGGGCGAACGAGGGGCAAGCGGCACAGGTTTGAGTGTCATGAGTGGCCTCGATATGCGTGGGTTCGCACCCGGTGCATCAGGTGCTGACTGCCATAATAGCGGTTATAGGCGTCCACTGGTAGCATAATTGGCGAGAGACGTCCAGGGGGGATTGAATCCAGGGGCCGTCAAAAACAAGCCAGCGACAAGCGCCGTAAGTGTGGCATCGCAGCCGGGGTAATCAGTATTGGCGACGCAAGGCCGCGTAAATCGTTTGCTAGGGCGCGATAATACAGGCCTGCACCCTCGTGAAAAGCCCAGTAATCTTAATGCAGCCGTGCTCGTGTCATTGGGTGTGGCTGCCCAATAGCAAGCGTGGTCCGCCTAACGCCCGGTATGACGCCTCCCGGTCATTGCCGCGACACCTGATCGGCGCTTTTCTCCTGCGCGTCTCGATCTTCGCGCGCTTGTTCTGCCTCCATGTCGCCCAAAAAGAGTTTGGATAAGGATACATACAGGCCCTGCTGACACACGAGCCGTGAGCATCCGTACGCGATCATGCCTGTCACGCAAAGCGGTAAGACCATGGCGTGCGCACCAGTCATCTCGACGACGATCACAAAGGCAGTGATTGGACTTTGCACCACGCCGGCAAAGTAGGCCACCATGAATGCCATCACCAAGGGAACAACATTATCAATTTGCAGTAATTCAGCTGTCAGTTGCCCTAGTCCGGCGCCCACGGCCAAACTTGGGTCAAACAATCCACCGGGAACGCCACTAATGAGTGCAACGCCACTTGCAGCTGCTTTAGTCACGGCGTAATACCAGGGCATTGTCTCGGTCTGGTGCAGTATGGCATGCGCCTCTAAGAAGCCACTGCCGTAGGAGAGCCCCCCGGAGATAAGGCCTAGGAATGCCACAGTGATCCCAAGGCCAAAGGCGACCCGCCAAGGAGAGCGCCGGTTGAGTCGGTCGATCCACATGCTGCCGTGCAACACAGCCAAAGCGAAAAGGCCACCAGCTAGACCACCCACAGCAGCGATCGGGAAGATCACCCACCAGTCCCACAGTGTGTCGAATTCGGCAGGTATGTGTCCGTAGAAATAGTATTCCCCCAATACAATAACGCAGACGATTGATGCTATCGCTACGATGACACCCATGACGGCTGCGTCTTTCTTGATAAACGAACGCGATACCTCCTCGATGGCAAAAATAATGGCGGCGATCGGTGTATTGAAAGCGGCGGCAATACCTGCCGCGCCTCCACTGACGATCAAGCCGCGTTCCACCAAGTTTCTTGGAAATGTCGCCCAGCGCATGGCAAGAAAGAAGATGCATGCTGCCACATGCACTGATGGGCCTTCACGTCCTACCGTGACGCCACCGATGATGACCAAAAAAAGTAGGAGCACTTTGCCCACCAGAATGCGCCCTGATAACATCTTGCGGCGAACCGCGCTATCGGCAGGCAAATCAAGCGAGGCCATGACCTGCGGAATACCCGTGCCCTGGGTACCACGAAAATATTGGTCCCGCAAACGCATGACCAGAACAAAAATAAACACCACCCAGAGCGCAGGCAGCACTTGTGGCCAAAAACCCGTCGCCGTCCAGCCCAACAGGCTTTGTTTACCCGTAAGCACATCTTTGACAACGTAACTCCAGCGTTCTGTGAACACGAAGAACAGTGCGCCAGAGCCCGCCAGTGTGGCGGCCACAGACAACACGAAATACCGCCACCAGGCGGCTGCATTGAATGTGGCCCGCCAAGGACGCTCGATTAGATCTCGCTCGAGAGCAGCACAAGCATCTAAATCCAGGTTTCCACCCTTCACAACAGTATGCGCTCCTTAATCGGCAAAGTTAAGGAAAGCATAGACAGCCCTTATCACAAAAGCCAGTCGACAGCGTCGGCACGCGCACAAACTGGGGATGACCCAGGGCAGTTTGGAAACCGCCGAACCGGCTTTAAGGGAAACAGCGCGACTTGCAAAAACGTTAAAATTAAGCCATTCCAACACCTCCACCCGCGACAGGTGGCTGTTGATCGCCAGCGCTGGCCTCCAGTGCGAAGTATCGGACCTGTGGTGGTGAACTGAGAGCCTAGTGCCCGCTCTGGCAGTGTTCGCAAGCCCAGCACGCTTAAGCAAAGTGCAGCAATCATTCTGTAACCGTGGTCAAGTCTACGATCTAGGAACGCATACTCTCTCATTCTCAATTTGTGCGCGTCGCGAGTCACTTACGGCAAGAAGCTGCCACGCGTGACCGTGTATATTGCAGGCAGTGCTCTGAGTAGCGTAGTGAGAAGTATGGAAGTGGGCACTATTCAGCACCCTGCGACGTGTTCCAGTCCGAGGTCAGCGTGACCGGCTGCCGAATAGTGCGTGCTATAAATGTTGCGCTGCGAGGCGATTTACACAATGTTCACCGTTGCGCGTAATTCGGTGTGGGCAGTGAGCCTGCGGTCTGAATAGTCTTAGTAAGAGGCAATACGCGCTAACAGTCACCAGCGCTTCAGGGCGCGGCCAGACCGCACGCCACTGTCGGTGCTCGCTAGTGGCCTAGCGCGGGTTAACAATGTCAACGGCGCACGTATGATCGGGAGTTTTATGTCGAGTCCATTGACTTGTTGGGTCTCACAGGTACAGTTGTTCACGGGTAACTCATGTGAGCGCCGCGTAATTCTGATGCTGGTTTAAGCTGAAAAATCATATGCAGACCTGTTTCTCATACCTCTGTTTTCCTACGGTCGTTGTACTAACGTTATCGTCCTGTACGCTGCAACTCCATGAGCCCAAGGTAGATCACGGTAATCAGAAAAATCCCTGGAAGGTACATTGTGAGACTTCGCGCACTCACAGTGTGCATACTGGCGACGCACCGAGTGCTGTAGGTGCCACATGGATTTTTGCAAAAGACGCAGACGGCAGTCCTTACCACTTCGACGGCAGGTTAGTAGACGGTTTTCTCGAGGTTACGTCAGTGTATTCGGCGAACAGGCAGGCCACAGCGTCGCGGTTGGCCGTCAGAGAATTGTGCATCAAAACTCTCAAGCGTAGGGCCGACACACAAAGGCTTATGCTGGGGTGGGTAATGGCTGCGCGAGCCGGTGAAAAAGTGAACATTGCGCCGGTGTATGCAGATGAAACGGCAGCAGACAGTGAGGTCAACCGGTTCGTAATTTTTGGCGATAGCCTCACTGACACGGGGCGATTGAAAAAGCGACTGAAAGTGTTTCCCGCCAAGCCTTATTGGCTAGGTAGGTTTACCAACGGGCCAGCCTGGCCGGAGTATCTGGCGATGTCCACTGGACTGGGCGTACAGAATCATTCATACGGCGGTGCGTCTGCTGCGCCGCAGAAACCATTGCCGGGTGCCAACCTGTATGCCCGAATCAGGGACCAGGGACAATTTTTCGTCAGTGGCAATATTGCCTTACAAGTTGACGACTATCTTGAGCGCACACTGGCTGATGGCAAAGTCGAGCGGGCTGATACCACCGCCTTCATTTTTTGGGCCGGCGCCAACGATTATATTTCCAAAGAACCTGTAACCGGTCTTATCACGACGTTTCTCAATTCACCTGAGGGTGAGTCGGGATATCGTAAAGTGGTGGAACAGGCTATTGTCTCGACACAGGAACACATACGGCGGTTATACACGGCAGGTGCTCGTCGCTTCGTTATTATAAATCTGCCGGATTTGGGGAATACGCCTATAGTGCTACAAAATACGACCTACTCACCCGACTATCCGGTGCCCAACGATGTAGCGCGAAAACTCGAACTCTCTCGCCGACTCACCGACCTGACAATTGAACACAATCAACAACTGGAGACGGCGGTAGCAAGACTGCAAAGCGAGTTGATCGATGCCGAAATCATCCTGGTCGACAGCTTTCATTACTTCGGATACCTCACGGACTCGGCGCGTGGGGACGGGAAACAACAGTTTGGACATGACCTGCATGCGCTCAAGGTCCAATTAAAACATGAGTCTGATGAAAAAATACTGCAGGCACCCTGCTATACGGGTTCATACCTAGGCACCCTGAATGCGCAAAAGACAGTCTGTCCTGCTCCGGAAAAGGCTATTTTCTGGGATATCGTGCACCCCTCTACACTGACGCATTGTTGGCATGCCCGTTCGGTGCTTGACCGCCTGGAAAGCGCTGGGTGGATTGGTCCACAGCCCGATGTGAAGGACTATATGGTGTGGTGCCGGAACGTTGTCAGACGCATCACTTCCATGAGTACCGGACACTTCAGTACAAAACTCGAAGATCTCCGAGATTTTGAACCCGTTGAATGAATGCTTGATAATGGTCGGAGGCTTGACCTGATTAAGTACTTGGGAACACTACCCTTGGCACAAAGTAATGCAGATAACCAATGCGCGGTGGGTAACTTGTCAGCTCTGGCGCGACACGAGAATTCATGCGCGGAGAGCCGGCTGGAAATGTCGTTGGCTATCCGGTGCTTTCTCGGCATGCATATTCTGTATTCGTCGGTTGCTCGGATTCATCGTGCCAGGCGTCCTGTCGTCGGCCGATGTTGGTTCCATCGATTAAGCTAAACGGGCTACATTGGTGCTGCGCTGTGCCGCCGAGGTCTGCCCCTGTGGGTCGATAGCTGAAACTGTGGTAACGCTTTTCGCCAAGTGCAAGCCAATAGGCCGCAAGGTCCAGGCAGGCGGTGGTTGAGAGTAGCACGCAAAACAGCGAGTTGTAGTGAGAAAAGACCAGGGCGTCGGAACCGTAACGGTGGGGGCTGATGAGGCGATCGCAGTATGGAACGGTGCGAGGCGGGTGGGAAATGGCAGCATCGGCACCCCGTCAGTCAGGTCAAGACGCCGATAGAGCGTGGTCGTAGCGGTAACGTAATAGAGTCAGTCGCTCGGTGACGGCTGCGGTTTAAGGAGTTGCATATGAGCGATATACCCGCCCGTACCATGCAATTTGAGTTGAAGGACTAAGACGTCAACTTGCATTCGTCCCCGTTGGGCTCTGAGGGATTGTTTCGTCGAATTTAATGCCCCTGAGATAGGGGGCAGTCAAGGCTATTGGAGGCTATATCGCTTGGTATAGTTGCTGAAGTCGAGAGAGGGATGATTCGACGATTCGGGTGAATTGCCGCGGTAATTCCCGTAATTCCTGACCCCCCAAGCCGGGGTTGTGGCTGCTCGCTCAAGGCTTATTACCGTAGTCGTGAACGACCCAATTTGAAGCCTAGGTTTTTCTCCGTCCAGTTTTAATTACTGCTATGAAGTGCCCAGTTACAGGTTTGCGGTTGAATCTGCGAAGGACTGATGATTGTTATATCTATAGTATAAAAGGTACCTTGTGCAGACCCGGCGATTTGCGCATTCTGTAGTTTGGTGGTTTCCCATCTTCATAATGTATTGATCCTGGGCTGGAACGCAACGTGACTTCTCTTACCATACTCCCGGTCATAAGGCATTACCCACCGGCGCAGTGGTACATGGGGAAATAACACATCGGTCAGTAGGGCTGCGGTCTCGGTCATCCGGGTGGACGCCACCGCTGGGGCAGATTCCTCGCTGCTAGCAGGAGAACGGAACTGGACGCCCAAGGCGACACGTATCGCAACGCACGCCAACATATCCGTGCGAGAGACGTACGCATGTGAGATGTGCTCTAAACGCTCTATCGAGTTGGGCCTATGGTCTTTTGTCCTGAGATTCCAAATACTCACGCACGGCGGGGTAGTGTTTCTTTACACTTTGTCAGAGCAGGGTTTGCTCTAGGTGATGGCATCCATGGCGACCGTAATCAAGGGTATGCCTATCGCCAGCGGCGAAGCCTCCTGTACCTGGGTGACAGCATGCTGCGTTGACCCGCTTTGTGAAGAACGCAGCTTAGCCTGGCAGTCCACGTAAATTTGACGGCCACACTTGTGCATTAGTCATGTGTGCATGGGGTACTTTTCGTAAGGCAGGCATTTTTTGCAATGACACCAATGCAGCCGATGCAATAAACGCGGCAGCCTTGTTTTATATGTCAGTCACATATTACTGTTGCACTGATCAATTGAATTCAGGCCGATCCCTTGCCTCGTAGCGCTAAAAGACCTGTCTGAGCCCCGGTGCACGAGTCAACAGATAGCCAAAGGCGAACGAGCAAGTCACGCTCGGGATCATTAGGACGACGAAGTTCACTAATGGTATCTGAGTCATAAAAGGTTCGTACAATTTGGCAAAAAGACTGATGAAAAGAAATTGCACTACGTACGCGGCAAAGGCGCTACGAGACAAAGCGGCCGTGAGGACTGTGCGTCCGGGGAAGCACTCTCGAAAGACCACTAACAGAAACAGGCACATGCCGACAACAGTGAATCCGCGCGCCGGCATCTCAGCGTTGTAGCCATATCCGCCGGCGATTGTTGATATGCATGCTATTCCGAACACCCACATCACAATGCCGGCGGCCGCATGTTTGAATTCGAGTTGCTCTAACCACTGTTTGCGTGATGCGAGTATGCCGAAATAGAACATCGCGATATAGAGCGGGAAATACTTTAGTAGATGAAAGCCGAGAAAATTCTCTCCCAGCTGCTCCATGAGGGCGAGTGCCAGATAGTTTACTGGAATGATGGCGACGGCAAAAAGCACCATAAGCCACAATGCAGGGATAGGGGCGCGGGACACAAGCGGCAAGGTTGCGCCTCGAACGCTGGTCAATAGCAGCCACGCTGCGTTGAAAACAAGCAGAGCCCAGCAAAACCAGGTCACGCCGAGAAAGTCTACGTTCAGAACGGGACCAGAAAAGTAGAAGCTGCCTAAGATATAGCCAAGGTACGACTCAAGAGGCGGCTCCTGGCCCCACTGTATGATGACCGCGACTAGGCTGTTGACTACGAAATAGGTAAATACGATTGGGATACCGAGGCGTTTTAGTCGATCGCCGGTGAAATGTCGGAGACCCTTTCGGTCGTAGGAGCCTGCCACGAACAGGGCCGAGAGGAAGAAAAAGAGTGCCATGAAGTATGACTGGTTCATGCCCTGAAACGTGCCCAGTACGGCATATTGCCACTGATAGGTGTCTTCAACACGCAGCAGGTTACCGAGTGGCTCCCGACCCGCGGCACCAAGGCAATGGTGGACGATGACCACCACTGTAAGTACCCATTTCAGATTGTCGATGTAATCGTAGCGGGCTTTTTTGCTTTCTCCCTGCATGGCTTAGATCCCTTGCCTTTTAATGCGGTGCCCAATGAGTCCCGCCGTCGTCAAGTATAGTGAAAATAAACGGTTTGTTGGGAGTAGATTTACTCGCTGATGCTGTCGACTGAGCGAGAGACATTTGCGAAATACCCGCCGATTGACCTGACAATTTATTCGCGGCGGTGCTCGTGTACACCATTTTTGTCCATGGCTCAAGGACCATGCAAACAGTCCCTGTCACGAGATTTTCTTGCGTCCCAGCTGATAATTGAGCATTGCTAAAGTGGATTCGCCTGCTGCCAAGAGAAGCAATGTCTCAGCGGGTGACCTGGGAGTGGGTGTGAGCACCGGGAGTTCGGCAAAGGCCCGTTCCTGCTCCCGAAGGTGAGCCAAAATGCTGTCGATAACGTCCTGGCCCTCAGTACAGGCAATGACTTTCAATGACCCGCAGGCCCGCCGCAGGTCTCCAGGTCACTATTGAAAATCCGCTTTACGCGTTGCGTTCAGGTCATACCCGCTACCGCGGGGCAGCCTCTCCAATACCTACCTGCTTTTAGCGCGACTGTTGAAAAGCAGGCCGGGCTGCTGGAAGTGGAGACCATCCGTATGTCAATGGAAGAGGGTCCCCCTGGCCTTCGATTTGACGCTGACTATGTACTGCTTACTCGCAACCAGGATGTTATCGAGATAATTCTGACGATACCCCTTCTCAGGGCGAAAGGTGACAGTCCTGCTGGCACATGCGGTGTTGCCCTGTGGGGAAATGCGGCATTCAACTTGGGTACGGTTAAGAGTAGGAACCTGTGAGGGTTCGTGGGGGATGAATTCCTCGCTCGCAACCGGGGCCTCACGACACTCGCTGCTCCCACTTTGCTCCCGGTGCGCAGTAAGTTGGGCAGCTCGGTGGTTGAGGTTAAAGCGGCCGCCCATTGCAGTTGAGCAGTGAAGTGGGGCGAGGTGACAGGACTCCGTGGCCTTATAGCGATCCCCGGCAAACCCCCCGATAGCGCGCGGGCTGCGACCATGAAGATTTCGCGACACCCGATTTGGGGCACTGCATCCCCAGTTGACCTGCCGCCAAAAGAAATGATAATGTAAATCGAAATGATTCTCATTAACATAAATGCAATTGCATAATCTATCCAGCTACCCGGCTACCCAATGCAAGCCGCAGCGTTGGTGGTTGTTTCACATCGGAGATTGAACATGAAAATCAGGCTTATATTGCTGGCTTCATTGCTAAGCGTCACTGGTATCGCGTATGGCGATGCGACCATCCTGAACACCGATCGGGGTTCATTCCAGAACCCTGCTTTACCAGCTGCAGCGTTGACTCCGAATTTCAAGGTCGGTCAGGCACCCAGTGGCGGTGAACGTTACCAAATGCGAGCGTTCAACTCAGGGATCTTTCTGAATCCTCCGGAGTTAGGTGCGCCCATCGAAGCAGATCGCAGTTACCATTCCTTCGATCTGTCCGGGCTAAACGGCACTATCACTAGCGCAACATTGCGCATCTGGGCCGATCAGGGAGCCTATGACAGCACTGCCTCCTCTGAGACCGCAGAATTGTTTGATGTGTCGACGAGCGAGTCTGTCTTGTCTAATCCTGACTCCGATCTGACCGCTGCTGCTGCGGTGTTTGACGATTTGGGAACTGGTTCTTCTTACGGCGTGTTTGTTACAACGGCTGCAGACGATGGTTCATACATCGACGTTACCTTGAACGCGGCGGCCCTGTTGGATCTGAATTCCGCCGTGGGGTCAGGTGCCTGGACCGTGGGTGGCGCTCTGCAGACCATTGACGGCACTTACAACCCGGGCTTCATCTCAGAGCGCGTACTGAAGAATGACAACAGCACGCCGTCTGAGCCGCGAGCACAATTGTTACTGGTAGGAACCGTTGCTTCTAATGGTGATAGAGACAGCGACGGTGTAACCGATGGCGTCGATAACTGTCCTGGCGTGGCCAACGCAGAGCAGGCAAATAATGATGGTACCGAAGGTGGGGATGTCTGTGACACGGATGACGATAACGATGGTGTGGAAGATACTGTCGACAATTGTCGCAAGATTGCGAATCCAGGCCAGGCGGACGCTAACGGAGATGGCTGTGGTGATGCTTGCGTGTCCGGCGGTGGTTGCTTTGGTCCGATCTGCACCAATAATTGACAATGCTGGAAATCGCTTCAGGAGTCGACCCGGTGAGAGTATACCGGATCGTTTAAAACGATAGTCTGTACTGAGCAAAGGCCCGGGTTCTGTCGGTCACAGCCTCGGGCCTTTGTGCATGAGGCCGTCACGTGAGCAATCGATAGGCGGGGAAGCACATCGTTGCTGCAGCGGTCGTCTTGTGGTGATGTTGGCTCGAATGCTGCCAAGCCCGCGATGGGTTTCTCTATCCTGGCTTTGCCAGGCAGCATCCAGCGGTAGCCCCCATACTAGGAAATACTGGGCCGGGCAGTGAGAATATCCATCTAGAGGTGTCCCCGCGCGCCAATCGACCGTATCCCCGAAATGCGAGCCATGGCGAGTGTGGGATTTCCATCTATTGCGCGGTCCCTTTTTGTTGAGTCAGTTGGACCGAGAATTTCCAGCCTCCAGTTAGCCCCTTGTGCCGTGTAATTCCGGGGTGGGATGTTGCCGAGAGCACTGTGAGGTCGGCTCTCATTGTACGCCTCCAACCACGGGGTAATCTTGAACCCTGCGTTCCTCATTGCCGAGAACCAATGGACGTTGAGGCATTCATCCCTGAACGTACCATTGGACGATTCGATTCATGCGCACGGCCGTCAGGATCTGCTCTATCGGGTACCGTTTCGTCCGCATCGCCGGACCCTCCTTGCTGGGTCAGTCTAGCTGGAAATTCACAGTGCCGATGGCTCAGAATTTTGGGAGAAGCTCAGTGGTGATTTAACCTGTAAGTGACACCAAGTTCTTACCGGTATCATGAGTGTCGACAGCCGGGCTGGCCCTGGATATTTCGCCGGGCACCGTGGCCTTGTCTCTGTTCGCCTAGCGCTTTGAGCCCGGCAGAAACGGTTGATGCACTTACCAGCAATTCCAGTGGACGATGCTCTCGGGATCCGGCCGGTCGGCGAGTTTGAATTCCTGTCCCACCGTGTAGGCCACCGGTAACAGGGCGACCTGCATGACATCATTGGGGATGTCGAGGAGGCCGGCCACTTCTTGCTCCCAAATTAAATGTAGAGTGGTCCATGCAGAACCCAGGCCACGACTGCGCAGGGCAAGCTGGAAACTCCAGACCGCCGGCAATATGGAGCCGTAAGTTGTTGCGGTGACACAGTGATCGTTGAAATTCGCGGGGCGGTCTTCGATACAGGGGATGACTATGACAGGAGCACGGTGCAGGTTTAAGGCGAGAAAGCGCGCCGAGTCATACACGCGGTGCGTCTGCTGCTCTTCCGCTGGAGTGTCTGCCTGCACGGTATCCAGAATGGCGCAACCTCTGCGGTAGACCTCGGCGATTGCCAACTTCTTCTGCGCGTCAGTAAGGATCACCCAGCGCCACTTCTGTGAGTTGGAGCCGGTAGGCGCCTGTTGCGAAATACGGACGCAGTCCAGCAACACCTCTCGCTCGACCGGCCGATCAAAGTCAAGTCGGCGACGTACCGCCCGGGTGGTGGTCAATAGCTTGTCGGTCTCTTCAAGCTTGAACATTAGTATTCCTGGCTAAAGGGCCGCACCCGGCTGATCAATTCGTGGATGTACCTCCCTTGTTCCTCGATATTTGGCATATGGCCAGAGTGCTTGAACGCGACATACGCTTTGTGCGGAGTATTCAGACTATCGAACCAGGGCTTGACCAGGGTGGTCGGAGTTTGCCAGTCGTGGTCACCCTGGAATATGAATACGGGGACCTCGTAGTCGGTGCCAAACTCCTCGCGCAGATCCCGGTGTTCCAGGTCTTCAATCAGTGCCGTGGTTGGAAGACTGCTTCTCTCCAAGTTATCCATCAATTCCATTATTCCGATGTTTGGTGAAAGCACCGTATCGAGTACTAGCACGGATTTGTTGAAGTCTGTTTCTTTCCCAGCGTGCAATCCCTTGCCGTATTTGACCAGGTATTGCTGGATTGTTTCGATGCGTTTGAAGTACTCGTCATGGGAAGCAGCGGGAGGCCAAGCCCCGGGCAGGGCGCGCAGCGTTGCAACAACCTCCGTATCACCAACCTCTTCAGCCGCATTCCGTATCAGGCGCGCCGTTTCATCGAACGCACTGTTGAATGCCAGTGATTGTCCGACACCAACATAGGCCGCGATCAGGTCGGGTCTTGCCTTTATCACTCCCAACCCCAGCATGGAGCCCCAGCTCTGGCCCAGCAGGGTGACATGCCTGACCCCCAGGTGACTTTGCAAATGCTCAATCAGCGCGATGGTATCGTCAACCATGCGCTGGTACGTCATCGAAGGCATCAACGCTTCATCGATGTGTGACCTCCCCGCACCGCGTTGATCCCAATCCACCAGAGTGAAGTAGTCCGCCAGTGGGCGATTCACCCGGTACAGCATATCGGACATGGCGACCCCGGGTCCCCCGTGAAGAATAAGCAATACGGGGTTTCGCGAGTTTCTGCTACGAATGCGTACGAATTGCTCGTGCCCATTCAGGCTGACATAAAAAGCCTCGTCAATACCGTTGGGTGTGTCGTACCAGTCGTCGTTGCGATTGATGTCCTTACCGGCCTTAAGTAGGAAGGCTGTGGCACCCAGTGCGCCAACCAGTAGCATTCCAAACGGTATGAGAACGAGTACAACGAGTTTCCTTGCAGTTGATCGCCCGCTCATATGTTCTCGTCTATCCCTCTAATATTGTCCTGGATTGTTTTTTCAGGACATCGCTTGATAAGCTGGAGCTTTTGCCTTTTTCCGATGCAGCGCGTTCAAGCCGCCCTGCCCTGCTTCATTTGTTTAACGGATTGCCTTGTCCGCCACTTTCTTCAGGGATAAGTGCATCAGCGCGGCTTGCCCACCGTATCGTAGCGCCAGAACTACCAGGGTTCGACCTCGGTGAGCCATGCCCGGGACGCTGCCTTTCCGGCGCAGAGCAGGTATTTCTGTACCGGGAAGTGGCTATAACGGGTGAGACCTTCACCGTTACCATCACCGTCGTGGGGTGTCTCGATACGCAGGTTGCTATGTTCCAGCACATGGCCGGTCGGTTTGTTCCAGAATATGGGCTCCAGACCCTCGGGTGAGGGCTCCACCTCAAAACTGTACCGGTGATCCTGCATTCGGCTAACCCGGTCTTCTTAGGCACAGCATGCATGATTACGGAAAGTTCGGCATATTGCAATCAAGCGAAATTTACGCGGTGTTGGTGGGCAGGGGTGCTGATCTTCCAACGCGTTCGGGTCGCAGGTCGCCACATTGAATACATCAATCTTCAGGCCATTGTCTTTGCAATACCGCGGGCTCTAAA
>JABSPW010000053.1 GCA_013214285.1 Halioglobus sp.
ATTATGGTGATTCTTCACTGCTATACGCGCCAGGTCCTCACGGCCTGCGCCAAAAGTCTCAAAGTAGCGCGCGCAACAGAGGGAGAACCAACCCGCCGGGGTCATAGGCAATCCGCGAGCCGTATTCATGTGAACACTAGGACCCGACACGCCTCGATCCTTCGGCTTATCAAAGCCAACTACCAGTACCGTACTGTGCATTCCTGCAGCCACTGCTGCGACAGCGTAGCGAAAAGCGTCGGTTCCGGTGGCGCAGTAATTCTGCACCAATGACACGGGACGCCCAAACAACTTAAGCGATTCAGCAACCTCTGCTGTACCCCGAGATGGATACACTGAACCACAGAATACGGCCTCTATCTGCTGCTGCGGTTCGTGTATTCCCGCATCCGCGTAGGCTTCGTAAGCCGCGTCGACGATCATGTCCTCAGGGCCCTGATCCCAGTTTTCACCGAACTTACAGCAACCTACACCGACGATGGCGACTTTATCGCGAATACTCTCGCTCATGCCGCAACCTCCGTTGCGGACCCATTCAGTGGTCGACTCTTCCAAAAATAATTAGGTTTGTTCCCCGCATCATGAATTTTTCTGAATACAAACTCTATCGGCATGTCACAGTGTAATTGATCAATGCTCGCATCGGTCATTTGAACATAAACACGCGCCCCATTATCCACTTCGCATACGCCGACAATGACAGGCGGTTCAGGGCTGGGGAAAAAGTAATCGAAACTGTAGCTCATGACGCGCCCATGCCGATCCGACAGTCGCACCGCTTCGAAAGAATCTTTTGCATGACAAACATAACACACACGGCATGCAGGGAAATGCACTGTGCCGCAGCTTTTACAGCGCTGACCGTAGAAACTGATGTCATCATCTCGCTCGCGATAGTGTACTGTGGCGGGGACACCCTCCCCACCGCGTCGGTTGTGTTCCGTCGCATCAAGATGGCGCGATTTGAGGTAACTGTCATAGGAACGCAGCGAAGTGCCACGATCAAGATGCCAGCCCAGGCCTCGCGTTGATTGGATCGGAGCTAGAACCTCCAACGTCATCGCCGCTGCACCATCGCCATAAAACACAATAAGTAAACGATCACCCGGCGCAGAAGATTCAAGCGCAGACACGAGAAGCAGCGGCGCGAACGCAACACCGCAGTTACCGACTTTGCCGAACAACGCATCCTGCAAACGCTGCTCGCCAAATCCGATCTGTTTAGCCACGCTAAAAACACTGCGCGCATCGGGCCCAGCGAGTACAGCCTTGCCATAATCACCGGCCCGAGTACCTGTTTTATCGAACATTCTCTGACAGGCCGCCAGTACATTGTCCGAGTATCCGTGCATGACGTTAAACCGGTCTTCCCACGTTCTCAGGTAGTCATCATGTTCGGAACGCCAGACATCGTATATTTCGTCACTGTGTGTAAATATCTCTTTAATGCGCGCGTGCACCTCACCAGCGCCGATCAAAAAAGCCGCAGCAGCATCGCCAGTATGCATCTCCAGAGAAGACCGAGGGGCAGGCAAACGTGTATCTGCAGCGATCAGAAGAATCCGCCGGGCGGGATCAACGCGAACAGCATCACAAGCCGCGCTGAAAGCGCCTGCAGCGGCACGCAGCGTACCGGTAAAATCTGCAGTTGCCACGTCACTGCGAAGATCTAACGCTTTGGCAACAAACGCCGCAGCCTGCTTTTCCCGAAAAGGTGAGCTCGTCGTAGCGAGGTAAACACCGTCAACGTCGCTGCGATCTTGCCCCGTGAGACACTCGACGGCCGCCGCCACTGCCATGGTGATAGCGTCCTCATCGAAGGCAGCCACAGCTTTTTCTGCGCCCCCTTCTCTCGCCTTGCCACCCTGAATCATGGCCAGGGGCAGGCGTGTCGATGGAATGTAACACCCGCAGGCGACGATCCCCACTGATTGTTCACTTGCTCCCATGCTGGATATCTCCCTCTACGCCTCTATTTTGATTCCGGCGGCCTGATGCCTTCATAAAACGGATACGGCGGCTTGGTAATACCAATGGGCTGCAACCGATTGCCAAGATTGCTCTTAAAATTTTTCTGTATCTCCTCTATGCTCCAACCTCCAGGCATAAGCAGTGTATGTCCATAGCTCGGTTGATTGAGTATTGATATGCGCTCACCACCTGTGCCGAAAATCTGCCCTGAGATGTAGTTACCCTCGTCGCTGCAAAGGTACACCAGCATAGGTCCGTTCAACTCCGGATCGATAAAGGGCATCGGATGTTTCTTGCCGTCAGGACCGATATAGGTATCCGACATGCGGGTGGTGCCGGAGGGTGAGATAGCATTAACACGTATGCCGTAGCGGGCCAGCTCTAATGCCAGAGTATACGTCATTGAGGCTATGGCGCCCTTCGCACCCGCGTAGTTGACCTGACCAAAATTGCCGAAGTGAGCTGCCGAAACGGTGGACAGTAGTACACCACCGCCACCCGATTCTTTCATCGCCAGGGCCGCCGCCTGATGACACAGGAAAGTGCCTTTTACGTGCACATTGATGACCGCATCAAACTCCTCTTCGCTCATCTTCAGGAAAGTTCGATCGCGAACGATGCCCGCATTGGCCATCATGATATCGATTTTTCCAAAACTATCCTGGCACGCAGCGACTATGGCGTCGGCACCAGATTTCTCCGCTACGCTATCAGTATTCGCTATCGCCTTTCCCGCAAAACCTACGATCTCATCCACGACAGATTGTGCCATATCTGCGTCCACGTCATTGACAACAACGCTCGCCCCCGCCTTGGCTAGCTGTATAGCGTGGCCCTTGCCAATACCACGACCAGCACCCGTCACAACGGCTGCTTTTTCACTCAAAACACTCATGATGTCAGTTTCTCCTCAGGCTCTTTTTCTAGTTAATGTCTATCGACCGGTCACCGTCATATAGATCATACGAGCGCAGGTATGAACCAAATCATCGCGATCGGCATTGAAGTGTCGCAAGCTCTGCGCGTAAGCCGACAATTTCTCCAGTACCGATACCAGTGCTGATGCAGCTAGGTAAGGATGCAGGTCGGCTGCGACGCGCCCCTGGTTCTGCGCCTCGGTGATCAAACCGGTGAATTGATCTATCAGTGGCTCTAACGCCTGTTTGCGAATTTTGAGGAATTTTTTATCGCCGCGGTCCGCTGCCTGATTACGCAAAAGCAGGACACCACGATTCCGTTCCCAGTGTGCCAGGTAGGCTTGCGATAGGTCCTGTGCTCGCCTCAGACCCTTTTCGCCATCCCAACTACCGTCTATCAGTTCGAGCATGGCTGGCACTTCGGCAGAAGCCTCACGAGCGAGGTGCTGCGCGGCATCTTCCACGCTCTTGAAATAGTGATAAAACAGACTAGATACACTGTCCACCTCCCGCGCTATCTCGGTGACCGAAATATCAAGGATGCTGCGCTCTGCCAGCAGTTTCTCGGTCGCATCGAGAAAGCGTTGTCGCGTTTTCATAGCGCGCCTGCCGAGATTGCGCCCAGACTTATCCTTGATGACGTCCCGGTTCATCGACTGCCAAAGCGTGGGCGATGTCCTACTGACGCGGGCTCAGACCTCACTTGCAGCCTCCGGAATTTTAAAATCCGCAACGCTGAGAACTTTACCGAGGTTATCTCGAACCGCCTCAGCCGACGGTACTGCGTCCTCTGACACCGTCCACCCTGGAGTGGAGCCAAGAAAGATGCGCGCGTATCTACCTGCACCCACATTGAATATGTCATGACTACACTGGCAGCTCTCAGACACCAGATATGCCACCATGGGCACGATGTAATGCGGTGCAAACATGCCCCCGGTAGACCCCATAAGTTTCTCGGTGAGACGAGTGCGGGCGATAGGTGCGATGACGTTGGATTTAATGTTGTACTTCGCACCTTCAATAGCGGTAACACTGGAAAGCCCCACCAGACCCATCTTGGCCGCGGCGTAGTTGGCCTGACCAAAATTGCCAAACAGGCCCGCGGCCGAGGAGGTGTAAACCACCCTACCATAGGCATTCTTTTTCATGTAACGAAAAGCTGGCTGCGTGACGTAAAAGGCGCCCTTGAGATGTACGTCTATCAACTCATCAAAATTCTCTTGAGGCATTTTCGGTATCGAGGCATCGCGCAGTATGCCGGCGTTATTGATGACAATATCGACACGGCCAAAGCTATCCAATGCCGTCTGAACAATGTGCTCACCGCCTTTGGCGGTCGCGACAGAATCGTAGTTGGCAACAGCGTCCCCGCCGGCAGATTTGATTTCCGCCACTACCCGGTTCGCAGCATGCGTACCATTGCCCTGTCCTTCGGCGCTGCCGCCAATATCATTTACCACTACTTTTGCACCGCGCTCTGCCAAATGCAGCGCGTAGGCTCGGCCAAGGCCACCGCCGGCCCCGGTAATCACCGCCACTCTCTCGTCATAGCGAATATCTGCCAAGTGCACGCTCCAAATGACTGCTGTGGTTATACCATTTTTTGACACTATGTCAAATTTTTTGGGCAACGTCGATGCATCAGAGGACAGTGTCATGCGTTACGGAGACTGCAGCGTCATCGCTTCCCGGTACCCGGCCCCATCGCCGATCTAAAAACCTTCAACTTTGTGGGTGTGCTTCCAGATCTGGCCCGGCATGAGCCGGCGCATGTGGTACCCCAATCGCGTGCCTTTACCGGGTAAGGACAAGAACTCCCCGCTCTCCAAACACCGCTCTATATCTGCAATGACCTGCTCTGGCGTCAGCACATCGCCTCCCTCAATGAGTTTTGGCATGACGGTGGCCTCGGCTTGCTTCCACAAAGGCGTGGAAACCGGCGGTGGACAAGCGCAAACAAACCGCACGCCACTGTTAAGGTTTTCATGGTAGAGAATCTCGGTGTACATCTGGACGGCAGCCTTGGTGGCGCAATAGCCGCCCATCAACAAACCGGGGATCACGCCTGACATGGAGGAGAAACTGATGAAGTCACCACTACCGCGTTGCACCATTGAAGGCAGTGTTGCAGTAGCAATATTGACCAGACCACCATAATTGATCTGCATCAACTTTAACTGTACTTTCGGGTCCTGCTCCATCAGGTTACCGAAGGGCATGATGGCGGCAGCGTTGGCAACGCGATCGATTGGGCCCAGTGTGCTCTGTAACTGCTCTACCGCATTGTGTACGGCATCCGTGTCCGTCACATCAACAGGAAAGGTGTGAATATTGTCACTCACCGCAGCGGTCTCGGCCATACCCTCTTCATTAACATCGATAACCGCCACACTCACGCCCTGTTTTGCGAGTAGCTGTGCCGCTGTGCGGCCCATACCGCTGCCACCCCCGGTGATTAATGCTACTTTGCCGTTGAAAGCCACAGTATCTTCTCCCTTGATTGCTCAGGCTTTAAAGCTGCTAAAATCTGGCCCACGCCGCAGACTGTGTCCACCATCTACGTTAATACATTGGCCTGTAATCCAGCGCGATTCGGCGCTGATAAGGAAACGGGCAAGCCTACCAATATCCCGGGGCTGCGCCACATCACCCAGAGGCGTATTACTGATATACGAATCGTACACCTCTCCATCGCGCGGTATACCCTCCATCAGTTCCGTGGCAACAAAACCTGGTCGTATCGCATTGAATCGCACATTGTCTGGGCCGTTCTCATCAGCGGCGTTGCACATCATAGCCTCAATGCCCGCCTTGCTAACAGGGTAAGCGCCGAACCAGGGGTGCGTGATATGTCCGGCGAGCGAGGACATACCAATGAAAGAGCCACCACCCGCCTGGATCATATGCGGCAGTGTGTGCTTCAAGCACAACATGGTCCCAACCACGTTGAGCGTTAGCACGCGCTGGAATTCATGAAGGTCCATATCTTGATAACCAAACAACATGCCACCACCACCGGCATTTGCAATACAACCATTCAGTTTGCCCGTAGGCTCAAGCGCTTTTGCTACAATAGCCGCCACCTCCTCCTCCACCGTGACATCGCCGGTAACGAACTGCACAGAGCCGCCAAACCCCGCTAAGCTTGCTATTGATTCCGCAGCAGCTTCAAGCACTGCCACACGACGACCACAAATGGTGACGGCCGCGCCATCTGCCGCCAATTCGATGGCACATCCGGTACCAATACCGGTCCCGCCTCCCGTGACCAATACCGAGTAACCGGCAAGGTTGCCGGCGTATTTAATGTCCGCTGCCATCGTGCCCACAATCCCTGCACTGGTGTCGAAAAATATCGTCGATTATCCACCGCCGGCGATGCGTCGGCAATGCCACAAGGCTGAATAGTTAGGGTATGGCTACTTTGTTCGTCGACCTCAGGCTCAGCTTGGCAGGGACATCTCGATAAGTGGCAAGTCGTCAGGCATGCCACCTAACGATACCGCACAGCGCGAAAAGCCGCTAAAGTGCGCCACAACAATCGACAAATGAACCAACTCATCAGCCGCAAATACCCGCAGTAGATCCGCCTTCAGTGTGTCGGCCAGATCCCCGGGATCGCGATAGTATTGGTCGGTGAATGCAATGATAAGTTTTTCTCGCTCACTCAAGCTGCTGGTTTCGTAGTTGTCGCCGATCATGGCAACGCGCTCTTCATCGAGGCCATCAGCTTTCGCAATAGCGTAGCGGACACTTTTGCAGAATACACAGTTCACCGTGCGCGCGTTGCGCAGGCGAGCCACCTCTATTTCGGCAGGCCCCAAAGGACCATCCTCCCAGATGGCGCGGTTGAGTCGCAGGTAGTGATCCAGCGTTTCTGGCACAAGGCCAAGAGCAGAATCGCGTATCATGCTGCCCGTGGGCTCCTTGGGATTGATTGCTCGCGGCTGCCTACTCATGCCGTCACCTCCGCGCCAGTGGCTTGCGGGGCCAGCTGCCAGAGCAGGCAGAGGCGCGTCATTCCATCCAGCATACCTAACGCTTCCACGAGCATGACCAGCCCGGCGTCACCAAAGTGCTGTTTCACCGCATCCGCATGCGCATCGGAGAGGGCCCGCGTGTCCATCGCATAGACTTCCGTAAAAGCGAGACAGGCGCGCTCCGCAGCAGAATACTGAGCCGCGCTTTCCCAACGCGACAAAGCCGCCCGCTTACCCTCTGGCAGATCACTCTCACTGCGCTCAAGCTCAATGGTGCAGCGGTGCAGCTGCGCCAGGCGCAAACGACACAACTCCAGCACGTGTGCCGGCAGGTGCTCTTGTCGCCACAAGGCGCGCTCCAATTCCCGATACCGCTTTGCAATGTCGGGAAGCTTCGCCATCACGGCCTGCCGATCGTTCTCTTCAACTAACCTGATCATAGGGTCTGCTCCAATACCTACAAAAATAAATGTAGCAGTTCCGGTTTAATCACTTTATTCATCGCATTGCGCGGCAATCCGTCAACAAATACTATTGCCTCTGGCACTTTGTAGCGTGCCAGGTACGCGCGACAGTAATCCTGTAATTTCGCCACCGACACGCTATCCGACTCTGCGCCCTCGACAACGGCCACCACTCGCTGACCCAGGCGCTCATCCGGCACACCCAATACAGCAGCGTCGGCCAGTGCCGGGTGTCCAGCTAACACCCGTTCAACCTCCGCAGGATAGACATTCGCGCCCCCGCGAATAATCAGATCATTTTGTCGACCGCGGATAAACAAACGCCCCTGTTCATCGAACAGTCCGACATCGCCAGTGTGGTACATCCCATTGGCCAACGCCTCGGCGGTCGCCTCGGCACGGTTCCAGTACCCCAGCATCGTCGTATAAACGCCGGCATAACGCCCTCCAGGGGCGGACCTAACACAGATTTCACCAATCTCACCGGCTGCAACCGCCTCATCGACGGCATTGACAATAAGCACCTCTACTTGCTCCACCGGGCGACCGCACAACTCGTCCTGGGGCACCTCATCGGGACTTGTCTTGGCAATGATCGTAGGCGCTTCGGTCATCCCGTAGGCAACTGTTATGCCACGGCCAAAACGCTCCCGATACAGGTGCTGGAAACTCTCGGGAATGCCAGCACCACCAATGTCCGGTTGACCCAGTGTCGCCAGGTCACCGGGGTCCACCTCAGGAGCCGTCAGCAAATCCTGAATAACGGTTGGCACCGAGGCGAAATGTCCGACCCGTTCGTCCCGCACCCAGCGCGCGATATCGGCTGGCTTGAGGCTATCCATGCACACGCAATAGGTGCCCGCCTGAAATGCGGTCAAGGGGGCCAACACCATTAGATTTAAAATAGTGAGAGGCAACATTACGCCCTGCGGACAATCCGCACCGGAGTGACTTTCACACACCTGTATAGCGCCCGGCAGTAGCAGATTGTGATGGCTGTGCACTGCACCTTTGGGCTGACCCGTCGTACCACTGGTGTAGGCGATGGCAGCAGGCTCAAAAGGATCCACCGATAACGCGGGCACGGCATCTTCCCTCACGGCGTTCAATCGCGCACGCCATCCAAGATCGTCGTTGTTGACACACAGCACATGGCGCAAATCCGACAAGCGCTGCTGCTGCGGCGCAATCTCCTGTTGGCCCTGTCCGTCAGTCAGGTAGAGACACGCACCGCTGTCTTGGAGAATAAACGCTTTCTCCAGCGCTGCCAGCGGCCGGTTGACACCGACCCAGATCGCGCCCAGCCTGGCTGCGGCTAAAAATGCAATGACGATATCCACATCGTTGGGCAGACATGCCGCTATACGATCGTATTTGCGCACACCGAGCTCATGAAACACGCGCGCGGCCCGTCTAACCTGCCCATCCAGCTCAGCGTAGGTGTAGCGCGCGCTGCGACCGACGAGCGCTGAATGCGACGCTTTTTCCTGCAATTGTCGATCGAGGAGGAGGCCTATCGTCTGGGAGCCAGCACCAGGCAAAGGTCGGCGACTGCGCGATGCAATCAACCCGTGGCCCGCGTAATCAAACATCGCCACACACGATCCTAGGGCGCGGTGAGTATCAGGGCACTGCCCGGCACGCCACCGCCGGAGGAAATCACCGCCGTGCGCGGCCCATTGGGCAGTTGCCGCTCCCCTCCTTCCCCCAGCAATTGCACACAGGCTTCGTGCAAAAATCCATACCCATGCAGCCGCCCCCCAGAAAGCTGACCGCCGTTCGTATTGAGCGGTAACTCACCATCGCGGGCGATACGCTGCCCGCCCTCGAGAAAAGCACCCGCCTCTCCCACGTCACAGAAGCCAAGCTTCTCCAGCCAGCACACGGTGTTAAAGCTGAATCCATCGTACAGCTGCGCCATATCCATATGCTCAGGTTTAAGATCCGTGCGTGTCCAGAGCATCTTCGCTGCACCATCAATGCCACTGAGGTAATGCAGGTCACCCTGATCCCAGGAAACGCGCTCCGTGTTGGCGGTACCTATCGCCTCAAAACCCACACCACAACCACGGCGACAGTCCTTCACCGCATCCACGTGGGAAATGATGAACGCCACCGAGGCGTCGCAGGGCACATCGCAGTCAAACAGCCCCAAGGGACTGGAAACAACACGCGCCGACAGATAGTCCTCCATACTCATTGGCTCTCTATAAACAGCATAGGGGTTAAGAGCAGCATTGCGTCTACCGTTCAAAGGTATCTGTCCGAGCTGCTCCTTAGTCATCCCATAATCGTGCATGTAACGGCTACAGAACATGCCTATCCAGTTCGCCGCGGAAGCCGCTCCATAGGGGATACGGTACTCCATACCGCCAGAGAGACGACCGCCGCCCCCAGAGTAACGAATTTTCCCTGTGCGCTGCAGCTGCACATAAGTGGCCTCCCACACCGTACGAAAGCACAACACATGGCGGCACAGCCCGGCAGCCACCGCCATCATTGCAGTCACGATAGAGCCCAGCTGACCCGCTTGCTCAAGGCCACTGTTGTGATAATTCGGCCTCAGGCGCAGGACATCGATTAAATCATGCGCGCCAGCACCACTGAAACCACCTGCTCCTGGCACATTACCAGGATAGGTGCACACGCCGTCGACATCTTCGCGGGTAAGCCCCGCATCTTCCATTGCCGCCAGGCACGCGTCGACAGTGAGTGCCATAGGATCGCGCATCAGGCGCCGACCCACCTCGGACATACCTAGACCAGTAACCGCTGACTTGTACTCAAACTTTTCCATCAACTTTTACTCTTCTGCGCAGCAGGCGCAAACATCGGTAGGAAAACGTCCTCGCACTCTTCAAACTCAACTTCCAATGGCATGCCAATCTCCAGCTCGTTCTCTTTGCACTTGATGATATTGGTCGTCAGACGAATGCTCTCCTGTTCTTCGAGCTCGACGATGCCGACCACATATGGCGGCTCGATCATGGGCATCCACATCTGATGATTGACAGTCACCGCCGCCAGCTTGGCGCGCCCCGATACCGGCACCACCTCCAACTGCAGCGACAAGCACTTGTCGCAGACTGGCGATGGCGGATGTACGTAGTTGCCACATGCCGTGCACTGCAGAAAGCGCAGTTTGCCGTCCGCGCCGGATGTCCAGAAGAAACGATTTTCCTCGGTCAACAGCGGCAATGGCCGCTTTATGGATTTACTCACTCTGCTCCCCCATCATCACAAATCTCTTACTATTGCATATCGTCCGGTAGCATGGCCGCGGCATCAATCGATCCATTCAACACACCGGAACAAGCGCCACCATCGGTGTATAAGTTCTCACCACTGATATAACTGGCGGCATCGCTGTTGAGGAAGGCCAGCGGCCAGGCCTGCTCCTCAGCCGTCGAATTTCGCCCGATAGGCTTCGGATAACGTTCAAAGAATGCTTCACTGGTCTGCTCTATGAATGCAGGCATCATCGCGGTATCCGTAGGCCCAGGTGCAATGCAATTGACGCGTACACCTGTCGCGGTGGTAATTGTGCCTCCGCTACGCAGTGCGAAAACGATACTGCACATTTTGGAAAATGAATACGGCTCGAACCAGTCAGCGCTCTGCTGCGCAAGCACCCATTCTTGGGCAGCCGTAAAGTCCGTTATTTTTAGGAAGGGGTCCAGATTCTCTCCAAAGAAGGAATATCCCATACCCGCGCCAGAGGACACGCTGGCAATAGCGTCACCACGCTGCATGTGAGCAACGAGGCGGTTGATCATATGCCGCTGGCTGATGAAATTGACGGTTACCACATCGACCGCGGGGAACTTCCCGCCGGGAAGGCCAGCGCAGTAGAAGAGGTTATGTACACGCGATTGCGTTACGTCCTCGATAACAGTGTCGATCGCCGCGCAATCACGTAAATCAAGTGCTATGAATTCTGCAAAGTCGTAATGCGGCGCCTGCACATCCAGTGCCACCACCTCCGCGCCCAGACTGTGCACCAGCCTAGCGGTTGCCTCACCCATACCAGAACTGGCGCCGGTAATCAGCACGCGCTTGCCATCGTATCTAAAAAGGTTTTCCACTTCGGACGTCTCCTCGTTTTAATACCAACCCTGCCGGAACAAAGCCGCACAGCTCGCGGGCGTACAGGATTTTTATCAGGCACTTGACTTGTTTAGTAAGTATATTTCTGCCATTCTATCGCTGGCAAGGTATTTCAATCGCCCCGTCACAGGACCGACCCGCTCCGGCCTGCTACACGCCTCCAGGGCCACACTAATAATTTCAGGAGCATCCAAATTGGATTTCGACTGGTCAGAAGAAGATATCCAGCATCGACAGGATATCCGCGACTTCCTCGAGCAGGAATTACCAGACAACTGGGAAGAGATGTCACAGCACGGTCCGGGCGGCGACTCGCAGGCTACTTTTAGCCGGCTGTTCTGTGGCCGCATGGCGGAGAAAGGTTGGCTCACGCAACACTGGCCAAGTGCATACGGTGGCAAGGACTGTGAACCCTGGCGTCACTCTATTGTTGGCGAAGAAATGTGGGCCATAGGGGAGCCCCGCGGTTCCCAGTACATGAACGTAAACTGGATTGGTCCTGCGATCATGGAATACGGCAGTGCCGCACAGAAGGCATTGCATCTGCCTAAGATTTCCGCTGGGAACGTACTGTGGTGCCAGGGCTTTTCGGAGCCCGAGGCTGGCAGCGATCTTGCGGCATTGCGGACAAGCGCAGCAAAGACAGATGGGCACTATGTTATCAATGGTTCCAAGATCTGGACATCCTACTGCAACCACGCGGATTTCATTTTTCTCCTGGTGCGTACTGATCCGGATAGCGTGCGACACCAAGGCATCTCCGTTTTATTGGTGCCCATGGATACGCCGGGAATTGCAGTACGGGAAATTCCTTCAGTCGTTGGAGAACGTTATTTCCACGAAGTTTTTTTTACCGATGTAACTGTGCCTGAGGAGGTACTTCTCGGAGAAGAGCATAACGGCTGGACGGTCGTCAACTTTGCGCTGCAGTGCGAGCGTGTGGGCGCTGCTCGCTACGCCCGTGCCGCCGTGACGCTCGACACACTAGCTGCCGTGGCTGCTGAGCGCAACATGCTCGACGATCCCATGGTCGTCGAGCGTCTCGGGGAGGCCCGCGCGCTTTGTGAGGCCGCCAGGGTACTCGTTTACCGGGTAATTGATATCCGCGCGAAGGGTCGCCCACCGACCGCTGACACACAGCTGGCGCGTGTATTGAGCACTAACTGCGATAACGCCATAGGCCGTTTGGCGCTGGAAATATTCGGACCTGAGTCCCGCGAATACGCCTCATACGCCGACAACAACTTCCGTCTCGCCATGACCGCGGGCGTTGCTGTCGGCGCGACCGAGGTCCAGCTCAACCTTATTGCATCGCGCTTTCTCGAGTTACCCAAGGAATAGGCGCGCAATGGATTTCGAGTTGAACGAGGATCAGCAGGCTATACTAGAGTCGGTGCAGCGCCTGTTAGATCAAAACGCCGGTCCCGCGCGTGCTATTGCGCTGAATAAAGAACAGCGCTACGACGATGCACTGCATCAGCAGTTAGAAGATAGCGGGTTCAGCTCCATCTTCCATAATTTTGCCGAGAATGGTAAACCCGCCGGACTGGAAGCCGCACTCGTCGTTGAGGCAATCGCCCGGGCGGGGGGTGTCGTGGCGGCAGGTGCGCAGATTCTCGTAGCGCCCGCTGTCAGCAACGAGCCGATTAGCGGCCCGATCGTGATGTGCACTGAGGACAATCTCGCAAAACCGGTACCCTTACGCTATGGCGCGCATGCCAAAACACTTATCGTGCTGGGCGATAGTAAGGCGTACGTCATTCCTTTAGCCGCTGGAGAGATGGCGCCGGTGCGCACCAGTTTCGGCTACCCTATGGGGCGCCTGGTTGATATCGATCGCTTTCAAAGTCCAGAGAAACCAGGCGAAACCCTGTCAACCGATGCGGTGGGGACGATGACTAACTGGTGGCGCCTGTCACTGGCTGTTGAGGCCGTCGGCACGATGGATGCCGCCCTGCAGCACACGGTGGCATACCTAAAGCAGCGCCGACAGTTCGGCCGTACCATCGGATCTTTCCAGGCGGTACAACACCGGCTCTCACACTGCGCCATTCAGTTGGAAGCCAGCCGCTGGCTGGTGCGCGAGGCGGCCTTTCATGGAGCCCAACGCGAAGCCGTCGCCGCTGCAGCGGCCTTCGCGCTGGATTCTGCCGACCTACTGTTCACTGAAACACATCAGCTCTCCGGTGCCGTCGGCTTCACTTGTGAGTTCGACCTGCACGTCTGGAGCATGCGCTTACTCGCGCTGAGGCAGGAACTTAACGGTGTCGCCGGCGCCCGGCGCGATCTTGTGGAGGCCCGCTGGGGCCAGCGCGGCAAATGACAACCGAGTTAGCAGATGACTCGCAACGCTACGCACCGAATATGACAATACCTACCCCAACTAAATTAAATTTCGATTTCAACGAGGACCAGACAGCAGTTCGCACTGCGGTAGACCGGTTTTGTCAGCAGTACGACATTAGAGACCTTGCCCGACAATCCGGCGCGGCGTTTCCGCGCCAACTCTGGCAGGACCTCGCAAAGATCGGGATATTCTATCCAACCGCGCCAGGACAAGACGCCGGGGGAGCGCTGGAACTGTGCGCTATTGCAGACGCTTTGGGCGACCACATTTTTCCCGGACCCGTCACTGCCACCTATATCGCGATTCAAGTACTCAACGAGGACCATCTCACCAGTGTAATGGATGGCGCAACACTGGTGTCGTTGAGCAACGCAGACAGCACACTGTTGCCTTTTGGTACCGAAGCGGACCTCTTCCTCATTGCAGATGAGGCAGAAATTCGACTCGCTCATCCGCCTCAGCACGTGGCACCGGTTTCCACACTGGGAGGGGAAACCTGGGGCCGTGCTTCACTGGCGGTAAATAAGACTTTGGCAAATGCCCGTCGGGGGTTGCTGATCGGCAACATCGTCACCGCTGCCTATCTCGCCGCGGCCGGGTGGCACCTGCTGCAGAACGCCAGTGAACACGCCGCGACGCGCAGACAGTTTGGTAAAACGCTGGGAGAGTTCCAGGCGGTAACGCATCCCCTGGCGGACTGCGCCATCGCCTTGACGGGTGCGCGGACATTGACCCGCAGCGCCGCCTGCAGTGTCGACACCGGGGCATTTGACGAGGCAGAAACCTTGGCCGCGGGGGCATTGGTCTCGGCCCGGCGCGCCGCTTTAAAAACAGCCTTCGCCTGTCATCAGGTTTTTGCCGGTATTGGCGTGACCGTTGAGGGTCCGGCCTTTCATATCAGTCGGCGCATTCGCCAACTGGCGTCTTCGCCCCCGTTTGGTACCAGAGAACAGCATAGACTGCTCGTAGACGCGGGCCTGGGAGTAAGGGCATGAAATCTATCGACGTGAACGCAGATTTGGAAGGCGTACGTTACGAAAAACAGGACGGCATCGCGACCATTACCATCGATCGTCCCACGCGGGGAAACTCTCTGACACCCGGTATGCAGGGCATCTTTCGCGCTATCTGGTCGGATGTTCGCGACGACCCGGCGGTGCGTGTGGCGATTATCGGCGCTGAGGGGGATCGTCACTTCTGCACCGGTTTCGACGTCTCTTCTGCCGCCAGCGATGCTGCAGCGGACGAGGTCTTTGTCGACAAGCCACTGCGGGAATCGGTGTTCTGGTCGCCCTATCAGAATGACGTGTGGAAGCCCGTCATCTGCGTGGTAAACGGTACCTGCGTGGGGGGTGGCCATCATTTTGTCGTAGATGCGGATATCATCATCGCGTCTCGAAATGCGAAATTTGTCGACAGCCACGTTAATGTCGGCATGGTCGGTGCCATCGAAAATATCGGACTCGCTAAGCGTCTGCCTCTAGGCACCGCGCTGCGCATGACGCTGATGGGAAACAGCTACCGTCTTGGCAGTGATAGGGCTTACCAGCTGGGACTTGTTGATGAGCTGACAGAGACGCCGGGGGAGGCGCGACTACTCGCACAGGAAATGGCACAGCACATGCTGAAGAACTCTTCCCAAGCGATGGCGTTGTCCAAACGCGCAATTTGGGGCAGCTTGGAAAGCGGTTATGAGGAATCACTTGAAGCAGGCTGGTCGCTGTTGCGCTCCCACTGGTTGCACCCGGACTTCGAAGAAGGCCCAAAAGCGTTCGCTGAGAAACGGCAACCTAATTGGAATCAAGACCCGAATGCGAAGCTGAGGTAATGCTCCGATGAATACCGGTTTTTCAGCTGAAGAGCTTGCGTTCCAGTCGGAAGTGCGCGCGTTTCTGAGGGACTACCGCAATGTGGACGGGTTTTACTGCCAGGGACATCAGTGGCCGCAAGTGCGCGCACTGTTCGCCGCCATGGCAGAGAAGAATTGGCTGGCACTGAGTTGGCCGCGGGAACACGGCGGTCTGGGCAAGGGGCCGGTATTCGAATACATCCTTTGGAACGAGGTCGCCTACGCTCGAGCAGCACGCAACCCCCTCGCCGCGGGTATTGTAGCGCACACCATCATTCGTCACGGTACGCCAGCACAGCAGCAGACTTGGCTGCCACGCATCCGTAGTGGCGAGGTGCACTTTTCACTCTGTTATTCCGAGCCCGAAGCCGGATCAGACCTGGCCGCGCTGAGGCTGCGAGCAGACCGAAGCAGAGCGGGCTCCCACTATGTGCTGAATGGGCAAAAGTGCTGGCAGTCCTACGCACAGGACATGGATTATCTTTGGGTGCTGGCGCGCAGCGGTACCCAGGACAGCAGGGGTCGGGGACTCAGTCTATTTATTTGCGATAAACAGACCCTCGGAATTACCGTGTCACCACTACCCACCGTAGACGGTGATCAGCTGAACGAGGTGTTTTTTGATAGCGTAGAGATTCCTCTTGATCAGCGCATTGGCGAAGAAAACGGTGCCTGGCCCATTGTTGGCGAGGCCCTGGCTGACGAGCGACATATCCAATTTCCGCCGGGCCGTCTGCGGCGTGATCTGGAGGAGCTGGTGGCGTGGCTGAACAGTCACGACCTTGGCAACGATCCCGTCGTAAGACACCGCATGGCAAATCTGACGGCACAGGTTATGGAAGCCGAGGCACTGGGCTTGAAGGTATTAGAGGCCATGGTACGGGGCCGCAATGCCGCTGTCGACGCCGCCATGAACAAGGTCATACACACCGTCACTTGCCAGGACATCGCTCGCGCGGTGCTAGACTTCGGTGGTCCAGAAGCACTGGTCAGCGGCTGTCGCCCAGAGCTGATTTGGCGCCAGTCACTGACTGAAACTATAGGTGGCGGTACCACTGAAATCATGCGCAGCATGGTCGCGAGACAATTGCTAGGGCTATCCGCCTGAGGACACGTACACTCTGCGACCGAGGCCCAAACACAATCGCACAGAAATGCGGTGCGCCTGTCTGCTTTTCGCAGGAGCCGTGGTAGTAATCGGAAACCTGTAAGTCAGGATAAATGGATATATCGGTTTCTCCTGAGAGACATTGCCGGCCGCCGAGATGACAGGGGATTACTTTATGGACTCAACTTTTCTGGTGACCTGCGTTGCGTCTAACGCAACGTGCCGGGCTTATCCCGGACACTCCACCCAGAAATAATCCCGACGCGTTGAGGGGCATCTACAGGCGCCGACTTGACCTGAGCAGGATTTTGCAGTGAAAAGCACCCCAAGAAGACACCGCGCACCTGTCTCCCGGTTGGTAGTGCGCTATTTTTATACTACTCTGCGAAAGTCACTCTATTAAAGACTTGGAAGAAAACGCTATGGCATGGGATTTCTCGACTGACCCCGATTTCCAGAAAAAGCTGGACTGGATGGATACCTTCGTGCGTGAGGAGATCGAGCCCATAGGGCTGGTATGGGACAAGTCTACCGACCCCTTCGACGTGAGAAATAAAACCACCTCTGCGCTGGTGAAACCACTGCAGGCCCAGGTAAAACAGCGCGGGCTGTGGGCCTGCCATTTAACTCCGGATCTTGGCGGCCAGGGCTATGGCCAGGTCAAGCTCGCGCTCATGAACGAAATTCTTGGGCGCAGTCAATGGGCTTCTCGTGTCTTCGGCACGCAGGCACCGGACACGGGCAACGCAGAAATCATCGCTCACTACGGTACGGCAGAGCAGAAGACTCAATATTTGCAACCTCTGTTGAACGGAGAAATGGTCTCCTGTTATTCCATGACAGAGCCACATGCCGGCTCAGACCCAGGGCAATTCCGTTGCCGCGCGTGGCAGGAGGGAAGCGATTGGATACTGGATGGCGAAAAGTACTATTCGTCCCACGCAGACTTCGCCGAATTCATCATTGTCATGGCCATTACTGATCCGGACGTACCCGTGCACAGGGGGGCCACCATGTTCCTGGTACCGCGGGCTACACCGGGAGTCGAAATTCTGCGCAATGTCGGCCTTATCGGCGACCCCACCGACGAGCCCGGCAGTCATGGCTGGGTGCGCTACAATAAAGTACGCCTGAACGCTGACGCCGTGCTCGGCGAACCCGGCAAAGCGTTTGAAATGGCACAGAAGCGATTGGGTGGCGGGCGCATCCACCACGCTATGCGCACTGTAGCCTACTGTAAAAAAGCCCTGGATATGATGTGCGAGCGCAGTCTGAGCCGCCAAACTCAGGGCAGCCTGCTGTCGGAAAAGCAAAGCGTGCAAAATTATATCGCTGACTCGTTTATGCAGCTGGAACAGTTCCGACTGCTGGTCCTCTACGCTGCCTGGTGGTGCGACCAGGGCGATCCACGAAAATCGCGGATGTATATTTCGGCAGTCAAAGTCCAAGCAGCAGAGGTGCTGCACGATATTGTGCGGCGTGCGGTACAAGTGCATGGCGGCCTTGGGTGTTCCAACGAAACACCGCTGGCGAGCCTGTGGATGACTGTACCACTGATGGGGGTGATGGATGGCCCCAGCGAAGTGCACCGTGTCACGGTGGCAAAGCAGGTGTTGCGTGGGCATAAAGCCAGCGACGACCCCCTGTGGCCCAATGAGTGGCTACCGGCCAAACGCGAGGCGGCACGCGACAAGTTCGCCAGACAGCTTGAAAACAGCGTGGGCAATCTGTAATGGACGCAAGTAAAAGGAATCTCCAACCTACCATCGACACCACCGCGCTGACCCGGTGGATGGACTCTCAGAAACTGCCAGGCAGCGGCTCACCCTTGTCGGCGCACTACATCAGCGGTGGCGCATCCAATGAGATATTTGCTCTTGAGCGTGGCGATGTGCGCCTGGCACTGCGCAAACCACCGGCCAAAGTCCCCGCAGGTCGCAACGAAACCATGCTCAGGGAATACCGGGTCATTCATGCACTTAATGGTACCGACGTGCCGCATCCAGAGGCTATCGCGGTTTGTGACGACACCTCAATACTCGGGTCCTGTTTCTACATTATGGCGCATGTGGACGGCTTTACCCCGATGGGTGATCTGCCGTTACCGTTTTGTAATTCAGCCGCGCTGCGATCTGCAATGGCATACCAATTGGTCGATGGTATCGCTCGGCTCGGCCAGGTGGATTGGCGCGCAGTGGGGCTGGAGGGCTTTGGCAAGCCTAACGGCTTTCTCGATCGCCAGGTCGATCGCTGGTTCGCCCATCTGGAAAAGATCAAATTCCGCGAACTACCCGGACTTGAAGAAGCCGGCGCCTGGCTACGCCGTCACACTCCAGAGCACTTCACACCGGGCATCATCCACGGTGACTATCAATTTGCAAACGTGATGTTCCACCGCGGTAACAAAGCGCAGCTCGCGGCTATTGTCGACTGGGAGATGGCCACCGTAGGCGATCCGCTCCTGGATCTTGCTTGGATACTAATGACATGGCCAAATCCAGACGAGGACCGCTCAACAGGATACGTTGATTTCACCGGCATGCCGTCTCGCGAGGAGCTTATGCACTACTACGCTGCTCACAGCGGCTTGCCAATCGAAAACATTGATTACTACATCGTCCTGGCACGTTTCAAAATGGCTTGTGTGCTGGAGGCAGGCTATGCGCGGTATGTCAAAGGTGGTGCCGACAACCCCAAGATGGCGATGTTCGGGGATGTCGTGCTGGATATGGCCAAGAAAGCGCAGCAGCTCGCGAACTCGTCTCCTCTGAAACCCACTCACTGACTTTGTCCAACTTCCCTCAGTCTTTCACATGACAGATGTCTTTTTTAGGTTTATATTAGCGTATCGGGTCAAGTCCGCCCCACGACGATAGCAGGAACTTAGCCATGGATTATCGAACAATCGACTGCGACCAGCACGTAATAGAGCCCCCTAACCTGTGGGAGAAATACTTGCCGGCAAAATACCAGGACAAAGCCCCGAAACTGGTAAAAGATAAAGATGGCGGTGACGCCTGGCAGCTTGGCAACGCGGTAGAATCCCTCGGATTGGTAGCCGCAATGAACAAAACGCCAAAGACCCTAAAGTGGACAGGGGTGAAATATGATGAGATGCACCCAGGTATCTTTGAGCCCGAGAGCCGTCTTGAGCTGATGGATGAAGATGGTGTGGACGCCGCGGTATTTTTCCCGCCGCAACGCACCATGATTTACTTCATGAGCCAGGACAAGGAATTCTCCTACGCGGGCATGCAAGCATATAACGATTTCATTGCCGAGTTCTGCTCGCACAAGCCTGAGCGACTAGGCGCCGTTTTCCAAATGCCCAGCACCGGTATTGAAGACGCTATCGCAGAACTGCGACGTGCTAAAGAAGCTGGAGCAAAAGGCGTCGGCTTGGCAACATGGCCCAGTGGTGACGCGATGTTAACAGAAGTGGACGACCCGTTCTGGGAAGCGGCGGAAGCGCTGAACATGCCAATCCATATCCACATCGGCCTGACACCACCCACCGTGAAAACCAAGAGAGTGGCCCAGCGCGGCGGCACCTCTCAGTTGGTGCAATTTTCAACGACCATGAGTCGCATGCCGATCCTTTTCGCAGAATTCATTTTTACAGGTGTCTTCGAGCGTTTCCCGAAGTTAACCGTTGTCGGCGGCGAGGTCGGCGCAGGTTGGGTTCCCTTTTTCAAGCAAGAACTGGATGACCGCTACCGGCGCAATCGCTACTGGACCGGCGTCAACCTATCCATGCTGCCCAGCGATTATTATCTGCGCAACTGTAAGGTCGGCGTTGTCA
>JABSPW010000054.1 GCA_013214285.1 Halioglobus sp.
CAAGGAAGTCGCACCGCTGCTAGAGGAAAAGTGTGTCGGTTGCCACCACGAGGGCGGGATCGGACCTTGGGCCATGACCGACCACAGGATGATTCAAGGTTGGTCCAAGATGATTAAGGAGGTTGTCATGACCCGGCGCATGCCGCCGGGACAGATCGACACGCATGTGGGCAAGCCGATCAGTGATGTCGTGGAGATGACGCCCGCCCAGTTACAGACGCTAGTTCACTGGGTCGATGCAGGAGCCCCTATTGAAAAAGGCGCGCAAGACCCGCTGGCGACGCTGCGCTTTGAAAACCCAAAGTGGTCACTGGGAGAACCGGATCTGATATACAAGGTGGCGGCACAAGAGATTCCTGCCACGGGTATCGTTGATTACCGCTATATTCCACTGGAGCTGAATCTCGATGACGATATCTGGATTCGAGCGGTGGAATTTGTACCCGGTGACCCTCAGGTACTGCACCACGTCATAGCCTACCTGTCAGAACCCGCCGACAAGCAGGCCAGATCGCAGAGAAACAGAGATAGGGATGAGAGCATTGCCGGGTTTGCCCCTGGCCGTCAGCCCGATAATTATGGAGCCAGCACTGGTAGGCTTATTAAAAAAGGGTCGAATCTACTGCTCCAAATGCACTATACAACCTCTGGCAAGGCGACGGTGGATGCGACAGAAATTGGCGTCTATCTGCACGATGAACCCCCGAAATACGTCATGTCTGGCGACAGTGCGGGACAACGCCGCTTCCTTATCCCACCGGGAGCCCCGGAATACAAGCTGGAGGGTGTGATGGATATAGAGCGAGACGCTTATCTGCACAGCATGTCCCCTCACATGCACTTTCGTGGGAAGTATATGAGCTATTTTGGGGTCTACCCGGACGGTACAGAGGAACTGCTGCTCTCCGTTCCCAAATACGACTTCAACTGGCAGTTCCGCTACTCTCTTGAAGAGCCGGTGTTCTTGCCAGCCGGGTCTAAACTGGTAGCACGGGGAGCCATGGACAACTCTGGGAGAAACCCCTATAACCCGGACCCCACGGTGCCCGTGCGCTTTGGCCTGCAAACCAAACATGAGATGTTTTTCGGTTTCGTTTCGCTGCGTTATGTGGGTGACACGCCGGAATCAGTTTTAAACGGGCTGACAGAGGAAGAAGTGGCCGGACTATGAAACCTGTCGTGAGGTCGTCACGAGGGATACCGTGGGCCACTAGGGAACCGGCGAGATACGCAGACAATGCTGGCATTGGCTGATATTCTAGCGCTTTGTGCCCTGTAAATGCTGGAGTGAATGTGATGCGAGGACTAACTGGAGTATTGCTAGGGTGTCTCTTGATGTCAGCATCACCATTTATGGTAGCTGAGGACACCTCAGAACCTATGGTGTCAACGATTATTATCAGCACCGGCCTTGAGGGTGGCGGATACTGGGATGCGGGCAACCGTCTACAGGCGGTTGCAGACGAGGTGGGACTGGACATAGCCACCCAGACCAGCACGGGATCGTTAAGTAACTTAAGAGACTTGATGCAAGTAGATAGCGCTGTTGCATTGGCTTTCACTCAAGCCGACGCTTTGCACGATTACCTTAACAGCAAACCCGATGCTGCAAAGTCCATCGATATTCTTGAAAGCATCGGAGAAGAGTGTGTGTTCGTAATCAGCGGCAGAAAAAGCGGTATCAAAAACGACAAAGATATGCAGCAAGCCGAGCGACTGCAGCTGGGCATCAAGAGCCCCAACAGCGGCATTCGAGTCACGTTCGATCACATGGCCAGCCTCGTACCAGAGCTGCAAAGTACTACAGTACACTATGGTGACACGGTAGAGCTTATCAATGAATTGGTGCACCCTAGAAGCAATATCTCCAAGGCCGTTATGGTTGTACAGAAACCGGGAGCACACTCTCCGGAAATCGATATGGTAGTGAGCAATCCTGATAAGTATCGCTTCGTCAACATTGAGGATGAGCGCCTGGTGCGCGCTGGGCCTGGTGGCGATCCCGCCTATCACAAGGCGCGGGTAAGGCCGAGTGCCGTGCCCGGTGCAGGTAACGTGGCGACTATTTGCATCAAAGGGCTGCTGGTAGCCAATAGCAGCAAACTCTCCGAGCAACAACGCAGCCAAATTTCTACCGTGATGAGCGATTACTGGCCGCAGGTCCGCGCACTAGACAATTAGAATGGGGGGACGGGCATCAGGCGCTGGATCGAGCGCACCCAGGCGGCATCTGTGCCAACCCAGCGCGGTTATGCCGAGAAGCTATTTCAAGATATAACAATCTGCAGGAACTGTGAACCAGTTCCCCTTTTCCCATGGGATCTGCCGTCTCTGTATTTTACTAAACGGGGATTTGTACCCTACACTGTGCCTGGCGGTGAAAACATTACGCCACGGCATCTATAGGCACACAGGTTGCTCGCATGATTTCGCTAATCCACAATGCGGCGCCTTTGATAGTCCCTACCATGGAGGGCAACACACATGAACGCGAAATCGATTAAAGCATTGGTTATCGGTCTTTTGATTGCGTCGCTGGGAGCGACAGGCGCCCTGGCAGCAAGCGGCAAGCCGCGGGACGATAACCGCCACTACAGCCCCGTGCGGGACAAGATTGTATCTTTCTTCAGAGATCTGAGGGAGAAGAAGGAAAAGCCGCGTTTCGAGTGGAAACGTCCGGAGCATGGCAATACCGATCCCAGGGGTGTGCCAGAGCTGGATGGAGCCGGTGCGGGAATTGCGCTGGGCTTACTGGCTAGCCTCGTCGCACTGCGTCGCGAACGCAGACGGATCAAGGGAAAACAAGACTCCTGACCCATTTCAGGGTATAAAAACCCTCGGTACCTTCTCTCGTGCCGCGCGCTCGGCACGCGTGCTGTGAACGTTTACAGGACTAAACCCTGGCATCAGTAAAAGCAAGCACAGATCGTTGGGCCCACCTGTGGCCCGTCATCTTGCTGATTCTCGTTTTCGCGATCCAGTTCGAAGTCATTGAAGTGTCACTCCGTGCCCATTTCGTGCGACGTACTGCAATGACGTCAGTATGGGCACCATTTTTTGAATTAAGGCATTTCTTTTTCAGCTTCATCATCGTTTTCCCCGCCGCGCTGCTGCTGATGACATGGCCTCGAGCAAGGCAGCACCTGAGACGCTTTGAAAACGCAGCCGCAGCACACCTCCGCCTGCCACGGTTTGCATTGCAGCTCATTGTCTACACCTGCTTCGCTTTCCTTACCTACATGTTATCAGTACACCCGCAGGTATTTTCAGGATTCACGCCATTGGCGCTGATGGCCTGGGCGTTACTCCTGTTAAGTACCGCATTGTGCTCACTGTTAGTGCTTGCGCCAGGATCTTACTGGTCATCGCTATTCAAGAGAGAGCGAAATGCCATACTGATGGCCGGCGCTGCGACATTGCTAGCCACCGGGTTCACCCTATGGCTGCAACATATTACATCTGCAATGACACTCGGAGCACTTTATGGCTCGCATGCGCTGCTGAGCCTCTTCTATCCGGAGCTTATTTTCGATGTCAGTGCGCAATTACTGGGTGCTAACGATTTCATCGTCAAGGTGAACACCAGATGCGCAGGCTATGAAGGCATCGCCCTCATTTTCATCTTCATGAACCTCTACCTCTGGTTGTTCCGCCAAGAATTCCAATTCCCTCGCGTGCTCATCGCGCTGCCACTGGGCCTGGTGATTATCTACCTGTTCAATATCGCTCGCATCGCCACTCTAATAGCGATCGGCGACAAGCTGTCGCCCGCGATAGCACTTGCGGGCTTCCATTCCAACGCTGGTTGGATAGCTTTCTTGTTAGTATTCTTTAGCCTAATCTGGTTACTGCATACGCTGCCCTATTTCAGGCGTTCAACCGCGATAATCACAAAAACTTCAGCAATGCAGCGTAAGGAGCTTCGCACTGTCGATGCATTGCTTATTCCGTTTGCCGTGCTCCTCGGATCCATTCTTATCGTGGGTGCGTTCAGCACGGAATTTGATGCACTCTACCCTGTCAAAGTGATCCTCACGGGACTAACCCTGTGGCATTTTCGATCAGTCTACGATCTATCACACTATCATCTCAGCTTCGAAGCCATCGCCGCAGGTGCTATGGTTTTCCTCATTTGGATAATACTCGTACCCTCCTCACCGGAACTATCAAGCCTTTACGCTAGAACATTTGCCCAGTGGCCAGCCGCAGTGACCTCATTGTGGCTTTTTTTTCGTATCGTCGGCTCAGTCATCACGGTGCCTCTTGCAGAGGAGCTTGCATTTAGGGGGTACCTGCTGACGCGCCTGGCGGGTGAGGAACCGACCATGCACAGCCGTATCCGATTCAATCTGTTCGCGTTCTTGGTCTCGTCACTATTGTTCGGGCTCATGCACGGTGACTGGTTGGCTGGCATTCTGGCGGGCATGGCCTACGCTTGGGTGCGCTACCGCAGTGGTCGCCTAGGGGATGCGATTGTTGCCCATATGATCACCAATATGATGTTGTCCTTCTACGTATTAATCACCCAACAATGGTCCTACTGGTGAGAGTTAGCCTAAGATCAATCCAGCCACTAGGACATCCCAATGGACAACAGATTCTCCAGGGGCCGGTACAAAGCCTCCAGATAATCGATATCGTCTCCATCCAGTCGAATATCGACGGCTTTAGCTAGGTCTTCAATCTGAGTGGGCTTTGATACGCCCACCACCGGCGCAGTGATACCGGGCTTGCTGAGCAGCCAGGCAATGGCTACTTGAGCAGACGTGCAGCCATATTTCTGCGCCGTTTCCTCCACACGCTGGGCGATCGGGAAATTGTGTTGCCCCAGGTATAGGCTTTCAGTGCGCTTGCGGTCCGACCCAGAAGAACGAGGCGTTGTACCATTGTCAAACCCCCCCCGGTAAGCCCCGCTCAGAATACCCCTGGCCAAAGGCGACCAGGGGGTTAACCCTACCCCCGTTGTCAGACAATACGGGTTCATCTCACGTTCTTCCTCTCTGTAAACCAGGTTATAGTGGTTCTGCATGGAAATGAACCGCGCCCAACCGTAGCGCTGCGCCGTCATTTGCAACTCCGTAAATTGCCAGGCAAACATTGACGACCCACCCAAATAAAGTACCTTACCCATGCGAACCAAGTCATTCAGCGCCTCAAGAGTCTCCTCAATGGGCACCGACACATGAAAGGGAATAGCCTGGGGGTGGCGGTGTATCACCAGCTGGTCAATATAGTCCATTCCCAGCCGTTTCAGACTGCTATCGACACCTTCGAAAATGTGTTTGCGTGACAAACCTACCATATTGGGGTTGGCGCCCATTGGCATCGCCACTTTTGTCGCCAGCACATACTCCTCCCGCGGCAGCATTTCCCGCAATAGCCGCCCCACGACCTGCTCACTGGCGCCGATGCCGTAAAAATCTGCACAGTCAAAATAAAATAGGCCATGATCAATCGCAGTTCGAAAAATTTCGCGTGACCGATCAAGGTCCAGCGTCCAATCTCCCTGATGACCCTGTCCGGGGACACCGAAGTTCATAGTGCCAAGGCAGAGCTGGGACACCATGAGCCCACTGTTACCAACCTGAACCGGCTTGAGCATAAACTTGCTTCTCCTTGGGGCAGACTTTCTACGACGACGTTTAATGCCAAGGCGCATATTACCGTGATTTACCCTGCCTGAAACAGCATCGGTGTGCCAAAGAAAACTCCTTAGGATCAGCCACTGCGCGTTACCGCTGCTCACGGGAACACCGCACATGCCACTGGCCTGTAAGCTAACTAAAAGAGTATCTCCCAACGCAGCACTTTCGAAACAGGGAGTAAGCCGTGCTCAGCCCGTCATACCTATCCTCACTGTTGAAGCTATCGATACTCTCGACATCGTCGCGCGTGATCGGCATTCTGGCGTGGCCTGATCAATCCACGTCCCATACTCGTAAAGCACTAATAGGACAGCAGCGGATGGCCGCTTAAGCTTTATTAAGTAAGACATAGTCAGACATTACCTAGAACACCCTCCCCTTGGGGTAGCCTTCGGTTCTATAATCTACCTCAAAAAAGAGCAGGTGCCTCCTCGGCACACTCGCCGTGACCCTGACAGAGCTGGCTATCGCCCTTAATGCAAAACTTTTTTGTCATGCTGAACGCCTCCAGTAGCAGCGCAGCATGTACGGCTCACCCGGCCGCAGTATCAGTGACGGCATAATGTCGCGGTAGGTTGCTGGCTCATCCACCGTATCGAATCGATAGGGGCGCCGCAAGGCAAAGTAACCGGCCCTGAGCTACAGTATAGCGAAGGCATTGTCCACACGCGTGCGGCGCCCTCCGCCAAAGGGAATAAAATCAAAAACATTGCCGGCCTCAGGCCGATCAGGATTAAGATGATTTGGATTAGCGAAACTTGCCGACAGGCGATGGGCAACTCAGGTAGATACCATAATATTACTGCCTGCGGGCAAGCGGAAACCTTTATCAACGAATTCTTCCCTAGCGCACCATGTTAGAGTAACGAGCAGTGGATGTAGCCGCAGGGTCTCTATAATGACGCACTGGAGGAACGGAATTTCTTTCAGTGCGTTGCGACTGAGTTGATCATTATTGGCATAATAAGCAGGCGTTTCAGATGGCACACAAATTGAAAAATTACAGTGGCGCATTTAACGCGACTCTGGAGCTGGAAGACCTTGAGCACTCACTGCTTGCTTGCTATGGACGCGAAGTAATGCTAGCTAACCATATCCACGACCGGTCTGCGCTGCTACCGATTGCCCTGCAATACGGCATGAAAGCGCAAACTCAGGTAGCCTGTGATGAATGGATGGGTGCCAGCCCCATCTACAATTACCGTAACCGCCAACTCATGAAGATGGAAAATAATGATGTAGAGACCGTGCTGAAGTGTCTGCAGCTCGATATCGGCGCGCCGCACAACTTTCTTGCCTTTCACTATGAGCTGCGCTCCCCAGAGGAAGGGTTTTTCTGGACGACCACCTGTGGACCTTACAACCATGTCAGACGCATGACCAACAACGACCCCGATATGGAAAAACAGATTTGTCATCACATGGAAGACCCTACATTCGACGCTACGGTAATGGCAGTCAATCCACGTATGCGCTGTCGACCTGTTTATCGCCCTCCCTATGGCCAGATCCCCAAGAGCGGGCCCTGCCGCTGGCGCGTGGCAATCGAAAAAGACGTTGGCCTGGTGGAGGACAACCCGACGCTTGCTATCGTACAACAGTCTAAGGCTGCAGAATTCCAGTTTGCGCCCATTCGGTTCGATGCAGACGGCATGACGAACTACCAGGGGCCCCTCAAGAGGGACCTGACGCTCGAGGACCTCTCGCACAATACTCTGGCCCGACAATGCAAGGAATTTGCGCTGGATGTGCACCTATTGAATCGCGCCTGTTATAGCTCTATTGCAGAGCGCTGGGGCGCGAGCGTTATCGCACCTATGGCGATAGAGCAATGGCGAAGCATAGCACCGCTGACCGTTCACCGCTTACGCAAGACATTCAACATCACAGATGATGACATGTCCGCGATTCTGAAAATTTTGCAATTGAACCCGTTCCTGCCGAAGGAATACCTTGCAATGAGATTTGAACTGATCAGTGCATCGCAGGGGAGAGTCTGGCTTGAAGACTGTGCTGCTCTGCACGAGCCTTTGGAACGGGGCCTCGTCAGCCTGCTCACTCATCAACCCGCGACACCCGGGTTCGATGCCATGGTCACAGCGGTCAATCCACTGGCACGGGTATCACAAATAGATACCAATACAACGACACCATCGATTGTCGCATGGGATATACATATTGACTCAGCCAATACACCAGCGACTGGCTCGGAGCTCGCCGGGCTTGTCGCAGGGTCCGACCTGATGCATCTGGACAATCGGGAGCATCACTATCACTATACAGCAGAATGATTGTCGGTGGCTGAGGTCAGTTTGTACTGGCCAGCGCTGGACCCGCCTTGCTTGGCATCATCATCTTGGCTAATTTGCGGCAGTTACTGTTTCCGTAACCCCGCAAATACTTCTTGTACTGCTTCTTCCAAACCTCCATTTGCTTAGCGTTTCCGCCTTGCAGGAACAGCCCATGATAAAACAACATGTTTCGGCGTAACTCCTCACACACCGCGATCGCGGGCCCACCTTTTGCAAATTCAGCATCCAATGGTTCAAGCGCAACCGCATGGCATGACAGACCCATGTAAAGTACTCCAGCCGATAGCCAAACCGACCCTTTGCGTAAGCGCATCATTCGCCCCTTATTTCTATTTAATAGCTTCAGGTTACCGTTATGTGAGCAAAATCAAGAGGACCTGGATCACGGTTAGCGCCTAGTGGTAAAGAATATCATGCTATACCGCAAGAGAATGACAGCTCTCTTAAATGCCTAAAAAAACACATGACCACGGTCGCGGTGATTTTCTGTTAGTATGCCCCGCGATCAGGGTGGCAAGCTGGTCGATAAACACAGCCGGCGCCACATCATATATCCTCCGCGGAACGTTATGTCATTGTCTACTCAACGGCTGCAAATCTCCCTGGGCGCACGCTATATGCTGTTTTCCGCTCTGGCATTTGCGCTGATGGCAGCTTTCGTCAAGCTGGCATCTAATAGAGGCATTCCGCTACTTGAAATTCTTGCCGCGCGTTGCCTGATTTCCCTGGTAATCAGCTACATCGATGTAAAACGCAAGCGCCTCTCGGTATGGGGCAATAACCGACGACTGCTGTTGGCCAGAGGGCTGGTGGGAACCTTTGCACTGGTCTGCGTATATTACGCGGTGACTGCACTGCCATTGGCGGAGGCAACTCTCCTGCAGTACACACATCCTGCATTTACTGCGTTACTCGCGTTGCTAGTCCTTAAGGAGGGCATCCAGCGCTCCACAGTGATCTGTATCCTGATGAGTGTTGCAGGCTTATTCGTTATGGTGGAGCCTGGTATATTCGCTACCCGAACGGTAAGCCTACCAATTTTTCCCGTAGGGGTAGCGCTGCTGGGAGCACTCGGCAGCTCAGTAGCCTATGTCATCGTAAGACGGCTGAGCCAATCAGAAGACCCATCCGTGATCATTTTTTACTTCCCACTTGTTGCTCTGCCACTCGCCGTCGTGTTGCTTGGCGACGACTTTGTCGTACCAGATACCAAGTCGTTCCTGGTTCTGCTAGCCGTAGGGGTATGCACCCAGGCAGGACAAATGGGGCTGACACATGCCATGCGGCACGAAAGCGCCGGCAAGGCCGCAGCCTACTCTTACATCCAGGTGATTTTCGCGATGCTACTGGGCTGGGTGGTATTCAGTGAAATACCCTCGCTGTGGACATGGATAGGCGGTATCCTGATTATCTCAGGTGCGTTGATCAATGCCTCTCGACATTAGGCGCTTTGAGCTAACTACCCGTCAGGACATCAAAACAATGCTTCTACCCGCAAAGGTATCCGCCTCCCTGCTAGTGCCAGCACTATTTCTGCTGTCTTTGGACGCCCAGTGCGACCAAGCGGACTGGGAGCTGCAGATTGAAGAAGCCGACATCAGCGTTTACACGCGGCCGATTAATTATTCTCCCTACCACGAGGTGAAGGCCATAGCGCGCATAGACGCACCTATGGTGCGCGTTGCAAAGCTCATGGGTGATGGCAACGGTTGCGCCGAATGGCGCATCTTGTGCGCATTTTCCGAAGTCATTGAGACCGTGTCAGAGCAAGAGCGCGTCGTCTATCTCGTGCTCGATCTGCCCTGGCCTGCAAAGGACCGGGACATGGTCGTGCACTCCAAGACGACGATAGACGCAGCATCTCGCAGTGCCACAGTAGCCCTGCAGAGTGCATCTGCAAAATATCCACTGAGCGACTATATCCGGGCAGAGGCTGTCGGGCAGTTCCTTATTCAAGCCAGAGCACCGGAGCAGGTTGAATTAACGCTGATTATGCACACAGATCTGGGGGGCGACCTCCCCGCTGGCGCTGTCAACTCGCGGCTCGCGGCAGGAACCCGCGACGACCTCAGACGACTTATCACACTGGCTGAGCCCTGACGGTGCCTCGACCGGCCCTATTGCTTCCCCGATGGGGCTATACTCAGATGGCCGGCCCTGCCCTGCCGAATCTACAGGGGCGTAAGACCTGGTAAAATTACTTCGACCATCCGGCCGCTGCTTCGAGGGTTTGCAACACTGTCCCTTCGACCCTCGCTATACCAACATCGACAGCGGAGAGGGTACCAAGATGCGTATTCATCACCTCGATGACAGTCTCGCCGATGGCCCTCTGTTACCCTGCTTTCACGGCCAGCCGGCCTGGCGTTACCTGTATTGTACAATGATCCTGCCGCTGGTGCGCAGAGGCATGCGCGACATCGCTCCCGATTTAACTGGCTAAGAGCCTCTGACACACCGTCAGCGCTTGGGGACTGCAGTCACCAGCGACAGGTCGATTGGACGGGACGCCCTTTCCACTATCTCCCCGCGCGGCGCCCTTCAAACCGAAAGTCTTTTTGTCGTGGCGGCAGGCGGTGCGCGCAGCATCTGCAGCGCGCACCGTTTTTTTATCGTATTGCCGGGTGGGTGGGTGTTCGCAACCCGCCCTAATGCTAGCTAGCACGCAGCTTAAAAAATGGATTCATCCAGCGAAACTTCCAGCCCATGAACTTCAGGGGCGCATCCAACACGGCGACGCAAATACAATCCTCAGACTGCAGAGCTGTCGGCGAATGGACGTCGCCAGGCCTGCGAAAGATGAAGTCACCCTTGTGATAGCTCCCTTCGGCGTCAGAAAACCCTCCCTCGAGAACCAACGTCATCTCACTGCCGCAATGATCGTGTTCCGGCACACGACCTCCTGCCTTGATGTGATAAAGGGCAAATTCGTGCTGCGTATCGCCAGTTGACAAATAGCTAATGCGCAGGGACTTTCCGATGGACTTCCAACTGAGATCGCTAAAATCGCCGCGCATCAACCTCTGCAGTACCGCAGGCAAACTGTCGGGGGCACGCGCGGGTGCGCTGTACTGCAATGGCGGCTCCTCGTCCAATCTGGCCAAGACCGCATCGAGCTGACTATCCCCCACTGGCACAGGATCGAGGCCCGCCAACAGGGCCCCGCCCACGTCGCTCAATTCAGCAACTAATTGTCTGCACTGGGCGCAGTTTTCTATATGGGCGAAAACGCAAGCTGACTGGGCAAGAGGCAGCGTGCCAGCGCTGTACTCCATCATGATATCAAGGTCTGGATGTAATCTGGGCATTTGACTCATCTTTCAAATTGGATTTGAAGTTTCTGGATAGCGAGGCGCACTCGCGATTTCACGGTGCCTAGCGGCAGATCCAACTCGGACGCCACCTCCGAATGCGATTTCCCCTCCATGTACACCTTCGCTACGACCTGTGCCTGATCAGGCGGCAAGTCCTGCATTAGCTCGCGCACCCTGTGACGATTACGGTGTTGGTGCAGGACGACGAAGGCCTCTTCCGACTCTTCCTCGAGGTCAAAGTCCTCTGCCGAAATGGCGGTATCGAACTTCTGCAGGCGCCGATACATGTCCGTACGGCAATTGCGGGCTATCGTATAAATCCAGGTATTTGCTGCGGCTTTTTCGGGATCGAACGCGCCCGCCTTTTGCCACACCTTCAACATCACCTCCTGCACGAGCTCATCGGCATGGATGGCTGAAAACTTTGATCCTGAAAGCGCGAACGCCTTCATCAGCGGGGCAAAATGCCGAAACAGCCGCGTGAAGGCCGCGCGATCCTGATCTTGCGCTATTCGCCCGAGACACTCGCTCCACTCATCTTTCCTGGCGCTACTGGGTGCGCCTGCGTCTCCATCCACCCTGCAATTTACCGCCAACATGTCGTCGTTCCGAAAGGATTTGAAGAGTATACGTGTCGGTGGCGAAACGGTTCACCCGGATTCACTTTTTTTGAGTTGATCCGATCGCGGTAAAACGGCGTAATTCATGGCCATAAGTTGGTCAAACGGCCGTATTGGGCACATACCTGCTTCTTTCGACATCAACCGACGCGACAGAGCCTATACACTTATGAAAATTGCGGTTATTGGATCCGGTATTTCTGGGCTTTCCTGCGCCCACTATTTAAGCGAGACACACGACGTGTGGGTTTACGAGGCCGCGCGTCAAGTGGGCGGCCATACCGCCACCGTTGACGTGCGGCTGGGCACCCGCAGCTATGCCATAGATACGGGGTTTATTGTTTTCAATGATTGGACCTATCCTAATTTCATTGCGCTGATGGACGAGCTGCGAGTGCCGAGCCGACCTACTTCTATGGGGTTCAGTGTGCAAGATCCTGCATCGGGCCTAGAATATTCAGGAAACAGTATCAATACGCTGTTTGCACAGCGAAAAAACTTGCTTTCGCCCTCCTTCATCGGCATGGTCAGCGACATTCTCAGGTTCAACCGAGAGTCCATTGCGCACTCCGAGACCAGCCATTTCGATATCGATGAAACCCTTGGCCAATACCTTACCCGCAATGGTTACGGGCAAAAATTTATTGACCTGTACCTCGCCGCCATGGGATCAGCGATCTGGTCCGCAGACTACGATTCCGTGCTGAATTTTCCCGTGAACTTCTTCATCCGCTTTTTTAAAAACCACGGCTTACTGTCTATCGCTGACCGCCCCCAATGGCGCGTCATCGAGGGGGGCTCACGCGAATACCTCAACCCGCTGTGTGCTCGATTCGCGAAGAGAATTTCTACCGGCCAGCCGGTGCGCAGAGTCCAGCGTCGTCCGGGTCACGGGGTGACGCTACTCATGGCGAACGGTCAAAAAATCAATTTCGATCAAGTCGTCTTCGCATGCCACTCTGACCAAGCGTTGGCTCTGCTGGAGCAGCCCTCGGCAGCGGAGCAATCTGTATTGGGGGCCCTGCCCTATCAATCCAATGATGTCGTGCTCCACACAGATACACGGTTGCTGCCCAAAAATCGCAAGACTTGGTCGAGCTGGAACTATATCCTGGGCCACTCTGAAGGTAGGGCAGTGGTCACCTACAATATGAACATATTGCAGGGTATCGAAGCGCCGGAGACCTTCTGCGTAACGTTAAACAATACTGAAGCCATTAACCCTCACAAGATACTGGGTACCTTTCAATACGATCACCCCGTGTTCAGCCTGGAGGGTATGACAGCACAGCAGCGTTGGCGTGAAGTCAATGGTGTCGCCAACACCTGGTATTGCGGAGCTTATTGGCATAACGGCTTCCACGAGGACGGTGTGGTCAGCGCACTCAGAGTGGCCAATGCAATCGGAGAAGGTGTTAGGGCTGCTGCGTGAAGTCACGTCTTTACGAGGGCCTCCTGAGGCATAGGCGTCTTTCTCCCCGCCAGCATAGCTTCCAATACCGGGTCTTTATGCCCTATCTCTGTTTGGACGAGTTACCAGATATCTTTCTCGACAAGCCATTTTGGTCTGCTAGTGGCAAAGCCCCTGCAGAGTTCCGACGCAGCGATTTTTTAGGCAATCCCGACCTACCGCTGCAGGAGGAAATTCGCAGACGAATATTTGAGGAAACAGGGGAAGCGCAAAGGGGGCCCATCTACTTGTTGGCCAACCTACGATACTTTGGCCATATCATGAACCCAATCGCGTGCTACTACTGCTTCGATGAGGACGAATCAACACTAGATTATGTGGTCGCAGAGGTAAACAATACACCGTGGGATGAGCGCCACAGTTACGTATTGCGTGGCCCAGGCAAGGAAAAGTGGCTGAGGACATCATTCGACAAGGCGTTCCATGTGTCACCATTCAATCCAATGAACATGCGCTATAACTGGCGCAGCAATGCACCCGGCAAGCGGTTGATCCTGCATATGGATAACTGCGTAAGTACAGGCAAGGTGTTCGACGCGACGCTGTCGATGACTGCCCGACCCATGACAGCATCCACATTAGTCAGCAACCTCGCTCGCTACCCCTTTATGACGGTCAAAGTCGCCCTCGCCATCTACTGGCAAGCGCTGCGTCTTTATTTGAAGGGCAATCCCGTCTATCGCCACCCCGCACATCGAGCAATAGGAGCACGCAATGAGTGAAACTGTCGTCGGCCATGTGCCACTGACAAGTAGGAAGACCGCGCGAATGGGAGAAAAGCTGGCCAGGAAAGCTGTCTTCAAAGTATTGAGAAACCTGCAGGTCGGTTCCCTCACCATTCATGAGGATCAGGAACGATACCATTTCGGTGATACCGACCGAGCCGATCAACCACATGCTGAAGTACGCGTGCACAATCCATCCGTTTACGGACAGGTGCTCACTGGCGGGTCCATCGCGCCAGGAGAAGCCTATATCGAAGGTCACTGGTCTTCACCCGATCCTGTAGCCGTCACTCGCCTTTTCAGCGCCAACTTACACGTTCTGGACGCTTTGGATGCCCGACAATCTGTGTTCACACGCATTGCACTGAATATTGCCCATCGTCTTAATAAAAACACCTGCGAAGGATCTAGAGGAAATATCGCCGCCCACTACGACCTTGGCAACGAATTCTTTGGGCTTTTTCTGGACCCTACCATGATGTACTCCTCTGCCATCTATGATGACCCTGCGACACCGCTGGAGGAGGCCTCACAGGCCAAATTGCATGAGATTTGCCGTCAACTGGAACTGGGCCCGGAAGACCACCTCCTCGAGATCGGCACTGGCTGGGGAGGAATGGCAATCCATGCCGCTCGCCATTACGGCTGTCAGGTGACGACAACAACGATATCCCGTGAGCAATACGACTATGCATCCGCGCAGGTCAGGAAAGCGGGACTAGAAGATCGCATAACGCTTCTGTTTGAAGATTACCGCTCGCTGCAGGGACACTACGATAAGCTCGTATCGATAGAGATGATAGAAGCGGTTGGGCACGAATTTTATAGCCACTACTTTGATTGCTGCGCGAGGCTGCTAAAGGCAGATGGAAAGATGGTCATACAAGCTATAACAATCGCAGATCAACGCTACGACAGTGCAAGAAAATCAGTCGATTACATTAAGCGCTACATCTTTCCAGGCGGCTGCCTTCCCTCCCTGGCGGTGATCGCCGACAACGTCGCGCGTCATACTGACCTTCAAATTATCCACCTCAGGGATATCACTGAAGATTACGCGAGGACGCTTTCCGAATGGCGAGAACGCTTCATGTCAAAACTGGACGACGTGAGTGCTATGGGATTTGACGACTCTTTCATTCGTCTTTGGGAGTATTACCTTGCCTACTGCGAAGGCGGCTTTAGGGAGCGTATCATCAGTACAGTCCAGCTGGCCCTTGTCAAACCGGAGTATCGATTCGACAACAATCCGAAAAGCAGACCAATGCGTACGACATACAAACACACCAATATGGAATCCACGCCATGACTTCAGCGTTGATAGAAACTTTATCTCCCCAAACGGAAATAACGGAGGATGCCAGACAGGTCAGAGACGCCCTGGTCGCCCGAGGCCTAGAAACGCCCTTGATTTACAATGGGCTCACGACCGAACAGAAACAAAGCCGCATTACCGAGTCTTTCACTGACATCGCCTACACCTTGGGACTGGACCTATCCGATGACAGCCTGTGCGAGACGCCACAACGAATTGCTCGCATGTATGTTAACGAAATTTTTTCAGGGCTCAACTACGAGCACTTCCCAAAAATCACCGCTATCGAAAATAAGATGGCCGTCGACGAAATGGTTCGCGTCAGCGACATTTCCCTGGTAAGCACCTGCGAGCACCATTTTGTCACCATCGATGGGTTAGCGACCGTAGCCTACATCCCAGCGGGAAAAGTGATAGGGCTATCAAAAATTAATCGGCTGGTCCGATTTTTCGCTCAGCGACCTCAGGTGCAAGAACGACTAACCCGTCAGATACTGGTGGCTCTGCAGACTCTTTTGGAAACGGAGCATGTCGCCGTATCCCTCAACGCAACACACTACTGCGTGAAGTCACGCGGTGTGCAGGACGTCAATTCAACGACTCAAACTACTGCTCTCGGCGGGCAATTCAAGACTGACGCACGAACCCGAGCAGAATTTCTCGCCTGAACATCAAACCATTGGGGGCACTCGATCGACGAATGGACATTGCAAACAGACTCATACACGCCAAGACTAGCGCTTCAGAGCGACAGGCCAGGGCGACGTCTTTTTCCTCATTGTTCCTCAACGGTCTCTTGTTCAATCTCAGCTGGTTCGCCATCGTTGTATCCCATTCTCCCTTGATCGCACCGATCATCGTTCTACTGCACCTCTTTATCCACTTCCGCTGGTTTGCATACGGTATCGTAGAGGCGCGTTTCATCATCGTCGTTACGGCTGTAGGCGCCGTGTTAGACCAAATCCTTTTTTTTGCGGGCATCCTAACGAGCTACTCTCACGGCCCCTTTGCACCCCTGTGGCTCAGTTGCCTATGGCCGGTACTTGCGACCACGCTAATGCATGCCTTCAGCGGGCTCCAGTCGCGGCTAGCGCTAGCCTCGGTCGTTGGAGCCATTGGAGGCGCGGGATCTTACGTCGCCGGTACACGCCTGTCAGATGTGGCCTTCACCTCTTTCATTTGGGGACCAGTCGTCATGGCTGTCGCCTGGGCAATCTTGTTCCCTGCACTTGTGCTAGGGGCTAAACTCGCCTCAGAGGGTCGCGGCAAAAATGTGGGCTGAGCGCACACTCCTCGTACTACTCGGGCTCCTTTTTTCAGAGAATATCAGCTGGGCGCAACAGCCCAGCTACGCTCTAGGCAACGCTTATGACCGCGACTCTGGAAAACTACTTTATAGCGAACAACATGCTTGTGACACCATCAATCGTCAATGCATTGTTCTGTACAAAGATACTGCAGGGAACGTCATAGCAGAAAAGGAACTCGACTATACATTTCATAATTCTTCCCCTGCGCTCGTAATGGTGGATTATCGACGCGATACCGAAGTCATCATTCCCTTTAGCGGGGCCTCTGACCTTGTCGTCGATGCAGGCTTCGACAACTTTGTTCGCGAGCAGTGGGACTCATTGATCGCCGAAAAGGCAGTCCGTTTTCGTTTCAGGGTTATTGGTTTTGACTCTCCACTGAACATGAAAGTCGTCTCTATTCCCAATAGTCATTGCAGCGATTCGCAATTGTGCTTAAGCGTAAATATCGATTCCTGGCTTTTACGCAATTTTGTCGACCCTATTCAACTTTACTATTCGCGAGAAGACCGAACACTCCAGCGTTACAGTGGCGTCAGTAATCTCAAAGAAGAGAACGGTGCTTCAATGCAGGTAGATATCTTCTATGACTATGAAAACCGTTAATAAAATAACCTGCAGACGCTGCACCTTGTTTGCCAAGAGTCGATGATTTGACCTTTCTGCTGCATTTATCTTACGAGCCTTGACCCCATGATTGTACTTCATGAAACAGCAGAAGTAGCACGTCCTATCGGCGAGGTATTCGCTTATGTCAGCGACTTCACCACCACCGCAGAATGGGACAGTACTGCACTCCGGGCTCGTCAGACAACCCCAGGAGACGTAACCGTCGGCACTGAATTCGAGGTCGTATGCGCCCTCCCAGTGGGCACTGTCACATTACAATACCATGTTGAGACACTCGAGATAGACGACATTATTGTACTGAGGGGAGTCTGCAACTTCTTTCACGTCACCGATACGATTACATTTCGCAAATCAGGCCGCCAGACAAAAGTCGACTATAAGGCGATGTTTACCTTCAGTCCTGCGATCCGCCCCTTGGAAGGTTTTTTCAAGGTGGGGATGGAAAAAATGGGTCGCAAATCTGTCGAGGGCCTTGCCTGCGCGCTGGAGGATCAGTTTCCTCTCAGCCTCCCGGAGAGGGAAGGGAGAGAAAAGCTGTTCCCGGAAGTTTCTCTCTTTACACGTTTGGGGTATCACTTCGGCAGAAAACGCTTTCACCCTATGTCGGCTAGTATTAAGGGGCAACACATAGTGATCACCGGCTCGAGCGCAGGGCTAGGTTACGCCACAGCGAAAGCACTGGCCCGACGTGGAGCGCATCTTACATTGGTTATGCGTGACAAGGCAAAGGCCGATGCCGCAATAGAGGCATTACAATCCAGCACCGGCAATAAAGAGATACGATATGAGCTTGCCGACCTCAGCTTGATGCGTGATGTCGAGTCGCTTGTCAAGAAATTACGTCGGCGCGGACACGCTATTGACGTTCTAATCAACAATGCTGGCGCACTGTTCAACCCAAGAGCGGAAACAATCGAGGGCTTGGAAAAGAGTTTCGCGCTATTATTACTCAGCCCTTATCGTCTGACGGAAGGCCTAAAACCCCTGCTGAAAAAAGCGACAGCACCACGTGTCATTAACATTGTGTCAGGCGGCATGTATACGCAAAAGCTTGACGTGGACACACTGCAGAATGACGACGGCGAAAAGTACAGTGGCAGCATCGCTTACGCGCGCGAAAAGCGAGCCTTGATGGTGTTAACCGAGGAGTGGGCAAGAGCCTGGGCCGAAGATGGCATCGTAGTCAATGCCATGCATCCTGGCTGGGCTGATACACCAGGGGTTCAGAGTGCGCTGCCTGAGTTTAGGTGTGTGATGAGAGCGCTGTTACGGTCACCAGAGGAAGGCGCTGACACAATAGTATGGCTTGCTGCGGCACGCGAGGCTGGTCTGGTGAGTGGAAAGCTTTTTCTTGACCGAGAAATCAGGAAAACACACTTACTAAAAAAGACTCGTGAATCTGTTGCCGAACGAAGCAAATTGCTAGATTTTCTCAGCGACAAAGCAGACACGACGTCATGACTGCGCAAACAATGAGACGTTAAGACCAGGACGAAGCGAATCCATGAGCGTCATGCCCATCATCGGCATAGGCTCCTGCCTCACGGGCAATGCAAACCGATACAATGCCCAGACCAAGAGCCCCAACCAAATATGTTCGTCATTTATCGGCGCACTTCGAAATGCGTTCATTCTGTCCAGAGGTTGGCATAGGTTTGGGCGTCCCACCCCCACCGACACATCTGGTGGGCGATGAGCACACTATACGGGCGCTTGATGCCGAAACTCATGAACACGACGTTACTAGCGAACTTCGAGCTTACGCCGATACGGTACTATCGATAGCACCGGAGCTCTGTGGTTATATTCTAGTAAAGGGTAGTCCCAGCTGCGGCTACGAGCGGGTCAAGCGCTACGACATCAATCGCAATCCTGTGGTCTCCGACTGACGAGGCATTTTTGCGCAAGCGCTTACCCAATCCGACCCGCTACTGCCCCTTGCGGATGATGGCCGCCTAAACGATACCGGCTTACGTGAGAGTTTTGTAACCCGCGCCTGCACCTACCATGACTGGAAAAAGTTACGAAAAGAGGGCCTCACCGCGCACCGCTTGCTGCCTTTCTCTATACCCGCTAGACATACCTGGTAATGGCCCATCACGTGCCCTCTTACAAGGCTTTAGGCCCCTAGCTCGCCAATGCCGGCACCGCTAATCTGTCAATCCTTGCCGACGAATTCATTGCAACTCTGATGGCAGCACTCAGTCATCGCACGACACGCCGCAGTCATAGCAATGTGCTCTACCATCTATCTAGCTATCTGAAAAAAACGTTATCGGGAGAGGAACGGCAAAGGCTGCGCGACCTCATTGAACAATATTGCACAGGTCAGGTGCCGCTAATTGTTCCCATTACGATGCTCAAGCACCACTTCGCCAATCGTCCTAACGCGTGCATTGACAATCAAGTTTTCATCCCCCCCCTACCCGGACTCGCTGCGATTACGCAACCACTTATAATGTTCAGAGGAGTGTCGGCAGTGCCGCATCGAGCGTCGGGAAGTCAAATGTAAAACCGGCTTGCTGAAGTGCCACTGGCAGCACTTTTTGCCCGTTTAAGAGCAACTCATCCGCCATCTCACCAAGAGCTGCGCGCATGATACCAGATGGCACCGGCGCGCTGAAAATAATACGTCTGTGACGCTTAATCGCATCATTCAATCCGCGACTCGTAACCGGGTAAGGAGCCGTTACATTGAAAGCACCATCAAGTTCAGGTCGTTGTAACAAAAACAGGATTGCCCGCACCACATCTCGCCGGTGCACCCAACTCAACCATTGTCGCCCGCCGCCCATCCAGTGGCCTAACCCGAGCCGGAAAGGTAACGCCATACGAGGGAACGCGCCTGCACCACGATCCAAGACCACGCCCAGTCGCAGCAGACAGACACGTACTCCCTGCTCCATGGCACGCGAGGCCATTTGCTCCCACTGCTGGCAAAGGTCCTGAGAAAATCCTGGAGAACACGCTCCAGATTCATCAAGAACCTCGTCACCATGGTGGCCGTAATAACCAACGGCGCTGCCACTGAGGAGGCTTCGCGGCTTCACTTCAAGACGATATAGCAGTTCTAGCAGGCCACGGGTGGTATCCAG
>JABSPW010000055.1 GCA_013214285.1 Halioglobus sp.
GAACTGTTCTAGAAATTCTTTTTGCCGGTTTTCATCCGGCTTGATGGCCGCAACCGCTCGCAACTGCGCGATTTCCCTGACCTCAATCGGCCGATCAAACGGGCTGCGCATCGCAGTGGCGCTATACGCAAACGCCTCATATGCCTGAAACGTGGGTATAGGTGCGATGATGCCGCCCGGACGTGAAAGTTTTTCTTCCATAAACTCATCCAGGTCGGAGAAGTCTTCCCCAGAGCAACCCGCAAGCCCCGTTCCAGCCATCACGCACAGCAACACAGTTCGCAGAAGCCTGTTCATCATCAGGCCTCCCCATCTTTATAGCGATATGTTTTGGCGAGAATCTTCATTTTCAGGTTATTCGTGTCATCACCTGTTGCAACAATCTCAAAATCGTGCAGGGTGACGATCCGCGGCAACCCCGCCATCCCGCTGATAAAGGCACCCAGATCATGGTAGGAGCCAGAGGCCTCTATTGAGATAGGTAGCTCAACATAGAAATCCTGTGCCCTCTCGCTCAACAAATCAATGGAGGCGATATCTAGACCGTTAAGCAGGCCCTTGTTAGTAATGTCTTCAAGCAGCCCGGGCACTTCAGTTTCACTGGGCAACTGACTGACCAGCGCACCGAAAGATTCCTCCATTTCCACCATCTGCTGACGGTATGCATCGAGGTTGGCGGCCTGAAAAGCTTTCTTCTCAAAGTCCTGCTTTAACTTTTCTTCCTCTGCCTCGACCTTGGCCTGCTGCTGCTGCAGGCCCTCGATGTGGTAGTAGTACCCACCCACCATAACGATCAGGAAAAGCACGAGCCATATCAACGCCTTGATAGGAGTGGGCCAACTTCCGACGTTTTCAAACTCCAGGCTGTTGATGTCGAATTCGCGCAATGAGCGCAGGGTATCTTCAAGTGCCATTGCTGATTATCCTTCCTGCGCGTCTTGTTCTTTCTTCGGCGCCTGCACCTTAACCTTCAGCTCGAAGGTATTGGCCTGATCGCCAAACTTAGGCGCAGCACTGACGATATCGAGGCTGGGGTTAGCGAGCCAATCAGAAGCATCCAGGCGTCGCATCAGACTGGACACCCTGTTATTCGATTCAGCAACCCCATTAAGGGAAATCGTTGCGCCCTTGGTATTCAGCGTGGTGTAAAACACCCCATCCGGCACCGTCCTGACCAACTGATCAAGTACACGCACAATGATAGGCCTGTTGCCCTGCAACTCCTGAATCACCCGCATGCGATCCAACAGTTGATTGCGGCGTTTCTGCAGGTCGCGGATTTCAGCGACAGCCTTATCCAGGGTCTTAATATTTTCTTTTAAATAGGTATTGCGCGCCACCTGGAGATCAATCTGGGCATTGACCAAGCGATCCGCAAGCAAAACCAAGGACCCAGCGAATGCCAGGACCAGTACAAGGGAAATCAGAAACTGCTTCTTCAGTGCCTGGCGGCGCTCCTCGCGCCACGGTAAAAGGTTAATTTGCGCCATCAGTCAAAGCTCCGTAGAGCCAGACCACATGCGATCATCATAGCGGGCGCATCACTGCCAAGAGCCACTGAGTTAACGCGCGGCGAAATCGACATTTTGGCAAACGGATTGGCGACAGTGGTGGAGGTACCCAGTCGTTCTTGCACCAGCCCCTCCAAACCTTCCATGGAGGACACGCCGCCGGCCAGGACAATATGATCCACATCATTGTATTGGCTAGAGGAGAAAAAGAATTGCAGTGAGCGCGCCACTTGCTGCACCACCGCATCCTTAAATGGTTCCAAAACCTCCGGCTCATAATCGTCGGGCAGTCCGCCTTGCTTTTTCGCCAGCCCCGCTTCCTCGAGCGGTAAACCGTAACGTCGCATGATCTCGTCGGTTAGCTGCTTACCTCCGAACAGCTGTTCCCGTGTGTACACCGTTTGGCGGCTATGCAGCACACTCAGTGTTGTCATGGTTGCCCCGATATCCACGATTGCCACCGTACTATCATCTTCCAGGCCCAACTGGGCTTGCACCTGCGAAAAAGCCCGCTCCATCGCATAGGCTTCGACGTCAATTATTTTCGGCACCAGGTCCGAGCCCTCGATTGCCTCAATACGCGACTCAATGGTCTCTCGGCGGCATGCGGCGAGCAAGACTTCAACCTGGTTCTCACTCTCCGGTGAAGCACCTTGAATTTCGAAGTCTATCGCAACCTCATCCAGCGGATAGGGTATGTACTGGTCGGCCTCTAGAGTGAGTTGCGTCTCCAACTCATCCTCGCTGAGACCGTCAGGCATATCTATCAGCTTGGTAATCACAGCCGACCCTGCGACGGCTGCCGAGACATTCTTCAACTTGGTGCGCGACTGCGCCACGACAGTGCGGATCGCATTTGCTACCCCGTCCACATCGTTCACGCTTTTCTCGACGACAGCATCCTGCGGCAATGAACTCACCGCATAGCTCTCAACGCGATATCGGCCCCCAGTTTGGCTCAGCTCCAGTAGCTTCACCGTCGTTGAACTTATGTCCAGCCCCAGAACCTGTGTCGACTTTCCCGTCCCTATTCGTCCAAACAACTTTTTTCCCTATCAGTATCACTAACTTAGGATATTCTTATGCACAAATACATTAAAGTTTAGATATAACACAGACCCAAATATATCCAAATACAAAAAAGCCTTATAATTACCATTTCGCCGCGATTGCACTTGTTGCAATTGCCTTTAAGCACCTGTTTTATAAGGAATAGATGGCTTTCATTCGTCTCCTTCTGCGACTGACCTTGTTCGGACTGCTCGGCGCAGTGTGGTTGCTGGCCGGCACCTACCTCTACCTGAGCCCCAATCTTCCGGACGTGGACACCTTACGCAACGTCAAGCTGCAGACCCCCATGCTGGTCTACACGGGGGACGCAGAATTGATCGGCCAATTCGGCGAACAGAAGCGCTCGCCCATGCGTTTCAAAGACATTCCTAACCAATTTATTAAGGCGCTGCTCGCAGCGGAAGACGACACCTACTTTGATCACAGAGGCATTGATTTGATGGCCCTGATGCGGGCCGCATATGAACTGGTGATAACCGGGGAGAAGGGCTCAGGCGGCAGCACCCTGACCATGCAGGTCGCACGCAACTATTTCCTCAGTCACGAACGAACGTTTATCCGCAAGTTCAACGAGATCCTCTTGGCATTGGAAATTGAACGAAATCTGAGCAAAGAGGAAATCCTGGAACTTTACTGTAACCGAATATTTCTAGGCCACCGGGCCTATGGTTTTGAAGCAGCGTCGCAGGTCTACTACGGCAAAAGCATTGGCGAACTGAGCCTGGCGCAACACGCCATGCTCGCAGGTGTACCGCAAGCCCCCTCGCGCAAAAACCCGGTCACTGGGCCTGAACGGGCCACCGCGCGCCGCGACTGGATACTCGGGCGCATGTTCTCCTTGGGCTACATCAACAACAAGGACTACGAGACGGCGATAAAAGAGGTTGACGACGCGCGGTTGCACAGCCCGAGACTGAAGTTCGCCGCCCAGTACGCGGCGGAAATGGCACGGCAGGCGATGTTGGCGCGTTATGGACAGGCAGCCTACACCAACGGTTATCGTGTTTATACGACGATCGATAGCAGGCTGCAGCGCGCCGCAAACCGGGCTGTTATCGCGGGTCTGATCGCCTATGACCAGCGACATGGCTACCGCGGTGCCGAGCAGCACATCAGCGCGATAGGCAGTAAAGAAGAGGTGATCCAGCAATGGCGCAGTGCACTAAGCGACACAAAACCCACGGCCAATCTAGTGCCTGCCATTGTTACCTCGGTGCAAAACGACAAGGCCACGCTCCTACTGGCCGATGGCAGTACGCCCGAGCTCCCCTGGGAAAACGGTATACGCCAAGCCAGACCTTATCTATCGGAAAACGCCCGCGGCGCAGCACCAAAAAAACCGCAAGACGTGCTGACTCCGGGTGACCTGATCCGGATCCGAAAAAACGAGGAGGGCGCGATAACATTGGCGCAGATTCCTGCCGCACAGGCTGCCCTAATATCGCTTAACCCAGATAATGGCGCTATTATCAGCATCGTCGGAGGGCTGGGCTTCGAGCAAAGCAAATTTAACCGCGCCACCCAGGCCAAGCGCCAACCCGGTTCAAATTTCAAGCCCTTTCTTTACAGCGCTGCCATCGATGCCGGATACACTGCAGCATCACTGATCAACGATGCTCCGATTGTCATGGAGGGACAATCCGAGCACGATCTCTGGCGACCTGAAAACGACGAGGGAAAATTCTATGGTCCCACGCGATTACGCTGGGCACTGACCAAATCGCGTAACCTCGTCTCCATCCGGCTGTTGCAGCAACTCGGAGTAAAGCAACTAATCGAGTATGCACAATATCTCGGTTTTGATACGGCAAAATTTCCCACCGAACTGTCACTGGCATTAGGCACACAGACCCTCACGCCACTAGAGATAGCAACCGGCTACGCAGTTCTGGCCAATGGCGGTTACCGCGTTGAGCCTTACATCATAGAGCGAGTGATCGACGTCGACGGTACCGAACTATTTAGCGCCACGCCGATGACCGTTTGTCGCGACTGCGCACCGACGGCTGAACCACAGCATCCGCCTGAGGAATTACGCATGGAAGAAATCATTGCTGGGGTAGGCAATTCACAGGCGCGCATGCCGCCGGCGCCTCGGGTCATGGACGAACGTGTACAGTTCATCGTCAACAGCATGCTGCAGGATGTAATCACCCGCGGCACAGGTCGCCGCGCAATGGCGCTTAAGCGCAATGATATCGCCGGCAAGACCGGCACCACTAACGGCCCGATGGATGTCTGGTTTTCGGGCTACAACCGGGATGTCGTGACCACCACCTGGGTCGGCTTCGACAACTACACCCCGCTGGGTCGCAGGGAGTTTGGCGGTACAGCCGCGCTGCCCATCTGGATCGACTACATGCGCGAGGCCCTAAAAGACAGTCCCCAGGCGGCACGCCCTATTCCCACCGGCATTGTCACCGTGAAGATCGATCCGGACACCGGGCAGCTGGCCCGCATGGGGCAGCGCAACGCGATATTTGAATACTTCAAGAAAGAGGACGTGCCACAGCGCCAGCAACCGGGCCGCAGTCATACCGCCGGCGAACCAGACGCTTACGATCGTATCAATGACATCTTCTAGCAGGCTTTCAGCCGCGGTTACTCACCGCTTTCTCAGACTGAAGCACGCTGCCCCGATTCGTCTTCGAGGTAGCCGCGCGGATAAGGTAGGCGCGCAACGCCACTCTCTACTGCGGCGCGCGCCACCGCCGGAGCAATGCGCGCCAGCAGCCGCCTGTCCACCGGTTTTGGAATAATATAATCGGAGCCAAAGGCCAATTCTTTCAGGTCAGCGGCGGCAAGCACCTCGTCAGTTACCGGTTCGCGGGCAAGCGCGCTCAACGCATCCACCGCGGCAATTTTCATCTCGTCATTGATCACCGCCGCATGCACATCCAGTGCGCCGCGAAAAATAAAAGGGAAACCGAGTACATTGTTCACCTGATTGGGATAGTCGGATCGACCCGTCGCGATAATCAGATCACTCCTAGTCTGCAGCGCCAATTCTGGCTTGATCTCCGGATCAGGATTCGAACAGGCAAAGACGATAGGGCGCTCTGCCATCGACAACAACATCGCCGGACTCAACAGATCAGCTCCCGACAAGCCGATGAAGACGTCGGCCCCTTCTATGGCATCTGACAAACTACGCTTCTCTGTGCGATTGGCAAATTCCTTCTTATAGGCATTCACTCCTTCACGTCCTTCGTAGATGACGCCACGGCGGTCAAGCATATAGATGTTCTCACGGCGCGCACCCATGTTAGCAAGCAAGCGCATACAGGCTATTGCGGCAGAGCCCGCACCGAGACAGGTAATAGTGGCGTTTTCCAGCCGTTTGCCTTGAATCTCGAGGGCGTTGACAAGGCCCGCAGCGGTCACAATGGCCGTGCCATGCTGATCATCATGGAACACCGGAATATCACATCGCTCTATTAGCGCGGCCTCAATCTCAAAGCATTCGGGCGCCCGGATGTCCTCCAGATTGATACCACCGAAGGTCGCTGCAATCCGCGACACCGTATCGATGAACTCTCCACTGTCTTCAGTTTCAACCTCAACGTCGATAGCATCGATACCGGCAAAGCGCTTAAACAGCAATGCTTTGCCTTCCATCACCGGCTTGCTCGCCAAACCACCAAGATTGCCCAGGCCCAGCACAGCAGTACCATTACTGATAACGGCTACCAGGTTGCCCTTCGCTGTATAACGGTATGCAAGATCAGGGTCCGAGGCTATCTCAAGGCAGGGTGCCGCCACCCCTGGGCTGTAGGCAAGAGCAAGATCCTTCAAGGTCTCGGCAGGTTTAGTGAGTTCGACACTAATTTTTCCGGGCACCGGAGAAGCGTGGTAATGCAATGCGTCTTGTTTTAGGTCTCTCGACATGGGATTGGCTGCATCGATGTGCGCAGGTGGAGAAAAAGGTCACCGAGACTATAGAAAAGGTGGATAGGGAACAAGGCTACTGCCTGACCCAACGGCCCAAGCATTATCTGCGTTTATCGCCCTGCCAATTGCGGCAACGGGCCATAGACATGCTGGATTACTGCTTGCCGCCACGCTTGCCAAAGCGTTTATTGAAACGGTCTACCCTGCCCCCGGTGTCGACAATCTTCTGCTTACCCGTATAGAAAGGGTGGCATTGGGAACATACATCGATATGGAAGTCTTCACAGCGTGTGGAGCGGGTCTGAATCGTGTTCCCACAGCTACAGGTCGCAGTGACCGCATCGTACTGAGGATGTATATCGGCTTTCATCGGCTATCTCCTGATTCTGGCCACCCCCACCCGGCCCTCGCCGGGCACCGCACCCCTGGGGAATAGGGCCCTCGCCGGAGCAAGCGACCCAAAAAAACAGGCGCGCATCTTACCAGACGCGGCGGGATAAGCAATAGAGCCCAACGATTTGTTATAATGACGCGTGTCCAACCCATTTGCCTGCGACTAAGGGGCGCAATGTCCGTACTCCGCCTGGCCGTCCCCAAACCACTGCGCCGCCCCTTTGACTACCTGCCGCCCCGCGGGCTTAGCCCTGCCGACACCGCGGCACTGCGGCCAGGTGTCCGCGTGCGTGTGCCTTTCGGTTCCGGCGAGGTGACGGGCTATCTGCTATCGATCGAGGACGACAGCAGCATCGCCACGAAGAACCTGAAGCCGGCCCTGACAGTGCTGGACCCAGAGCCGCTGGTAGACGCCAGCCTGCTGCAACTGTGCCATTGGGCAGCAGACTATTACCAGCACCCGTTGGGAGAGGTGTATTCCACGCTGTTTCCGCGTCACCTGCGCGAGGGGCGCGCGAGCGCGCCTGCAGGCACCCCGGGTTTTCGCCTCACAACGCGGGGCAAGGGGCTGCCTGCAGACGCCCTGTCGCGCTCGCCGCGCCAAGCCCAGGCGATCGCCCTGCTGCGGCGACAACCCGAGGTGAGCAGCCCCGAATTCCGCTCGCATAACATCGGCGCAGCGATCCTGCGCAAATTGGCGCAGCAAAGGCTGGTTGAGCCCTGCGTAATAAGTGGGCGCTTACCTACGGTCGAAGTCAAACCAGCGCTGCGACTTAATGCGGAGCAACGCACCGCGCTGGAGGCTCTGACAGGCACAGCCAACGGATTCTGCTGCCATCTGCTGGAAGGTGTTACCGGCAGCGGGAAAACCGAGGTGTACCTACAACTCATTGCACGCTGCCTGCAGGGTGGGAAACAGACCCTGGTATTGATCCCCGAAATCGGCCTTACACCCCAGACACTGGCGCGCTTCAAGGCGCGCTTTACAGCCAATATCGCCGTGCTGCACTCGGGGCTTACTGACGCACAGCGCGCGCGCGCCTGGGAAGCGGCGCGCAGCGGCAGCGCCCACATCGTGATTGGTACCCGCTCAGCAATATTTACGCCGCTGGCTTCTCCGGGGTTGATTATCATCGATGAGGAACACGACAGCTCCTACAAGCAGCAGGACCGGTTCCGCTACTCGGCGCGCGACGTTGCCGTCAAACGCGCCCAGCTGCAGGATTGCCCCATCGTGCTAGGCAGCGCGACGCCTTCGCTGGAGAGCCTGCACAACGGCGTCAGTGGCCGCTACCAGCACCTGCGACTCACGCAGCGCGCCGGGACCGCTACATTGCCCGAATTACGCGCGCTGGATATCCGCAAACAGTCGTTGCAAGGGGGCTTGTCCGCAGCGCTCGTCTCGGCCGTAGACGAAACCTTGCAGCAGCAACAGCAGGTCCTGCTGTTCCTTAATCGTCGCGGCTACGCGCCTACACTGCGGTGTCACGATTGTGGCTGGATAGCAGAATGTCCCTCCTGTGATGCGCGCTTTACGGTCCACCGGCGTCAACACCGGCTACGCTGCCACCACTGCGGCACGGCTAAACCCTTGTTAGCGCAGTGCCCCCGCTGTCACAGCGAACGACTCCTGTTCGCCGGACTGGGTACAGAGCAAACCGAAGACTACCTGCGCAGCCGCTTTGCAAACTGGCCCATTCACCGGGTCGACAGCGACTCCATTCAAGGACGAGAGGCAATGCAGTCTCTTGTGAGAGAGATCAGCACGGGCGAGCCCTGTATTTTGCTGGGCACGCAAATGCTAACCAAAGGACACCATTTTCCTGGCGTCACCCTTGTCGCCGTCATCGATACAGATGCGCTGCTGTTTAGCGCTGATTTCAGGGGCGAGGAACGCATGGCACAACTGCTGACCCAGGTGGCCGGACGCGCCGGACGCGCCGATCAGCCGGGCACGGTGCTGCTGCAGACACACTATCCCGATCACCCGGCCCTGCTCGCGATGCTCAGCCAGACCTACGCGCAGCGGGCTACGCAACTTCTCGCGCTGCGGCAAGCCAGCGGCATGCCGCCAGCCGGCTTTCTGGTGCTGCTGCGCACCGATTGCGCGAACGCCGATTACGGCGAGCGCTTCTTGCAGCTCCTGCGTCAGCGCTGTGCAGGTCATCTCGGGCCTGAGATACGACTGATCGGCCCACTTCCATCGCCGATGCCGCGCCGCGCCGGCAAGTATCGAGCGCAACTACTGCTGATAGCCGCCAATCGCAAGGATGCTCAGATCGCGGCTCGTGAACTCGTGGCAGAGGCCGACGCGCTGCCCGCTCGGCACGGGCTGAATTGGACAATAGACATCGATCCGCAGGATGTATTCTGAGTAAGCCGCTCGATCTGGCATCATGTGAACTGGCCATGAACACAACATACGACGATAATGGTTCGCGCCGAATTCCCGTAGATATAACACCAGGTATCCCCCCAACGATGAAGGAACAACTTATAGGGCTCATTGACCAAGCCCTGGCAGCGCTGGCCGAACGGGGTGAGTTGCCTGAAGCGCACGGATCCGAAATCAAAATAGAGCGCACCCGGGACAAACGGCATGGCGATTTGGCCAGCAATATCGCTCTTTCCTTGGCAAAAAAGGCAGGCAAAAAGCCCCGCGAACTTGCCCAGTTGATCTGTGCTGCGCTGCCTGAGAGCCCGCTCATCCAGCACATAGACGTGGCGGGACCGGGGTTTATCAATTTTTTCCTCTCCGAGGACAGCAGCCAAGCCGTGGTGCGCGATATTCTCGAGCAGGCCGAGCGATTCGGCAGGAGCAACGTCGGCAACGGACGCAAGGTGCAGGTGGAGTTTGTCTCCGCCAATCCCACCGGACCACTGCATGTGGGACACGGCCGTGGCGCCGCACTCGGGGACAGCCTGTGCCGGCTGCTCGCAGCGACCGGCTGGGACGTATCCAGTGAGTTCTACTACAACGATGCCGGCGCTCAGATCGACAAACTGGCACTGTCCGTTCAGGCGCGCTGCCGGGGCGTTGCCCCAGGCGACAGTGCCTGGCCGGAAGACGGCTACCAGGGCGATTACATTCGTGACCTGTCAGCGTCCTACCTGCGCGGCGATACGGTCGACGCCGAAGACCGTCACATTGTCGGGTCGGGAAATCCAGATGACCTCGAGAGCATCCGTGCCTTCGCCGTCGCGTATCTGCGGCGCGAGCAGGACCTGGACTTGAAGGCTTTCGCCGTTAACTTCGACGTCTATTTCTTGGAATCCTCACTCTATGAGGACGGTGCGGTAGAGCAGACCGTGCAACGTCTGCAGGGCAACGGACACTGCTATGAAAAGGAGGCTGCCTTGTGGTTGCGCACCACGGACTTCGGCGATGACAAAGATCGTGTCATGCGCAAACGCGATGGCGGATATACCTATTTCCTTCCGGATGTCGCCTACCACCTGAATAAATGGCAGCGTGGTTTTGAGCGCGTAATCAATGTGCAGGGTGCCGATCATCACAGCACGGTGACCCGTGTGCGGGCAGGTCTGCAGGCGCTTGAGAAGGGTATACCGGCGGCTTGGCCTGACTACGTCTTGCACCCGATGGTAACGGTCATCCGCGACGGCAAGGAAGTCAAACTCTCAAAACGCGCGGGTAGCTACGTTACGCTCAGAGACTTGATTGATGAGGTGGGCAGGGACGCGACCCGCTATTTCCTGGTGGCCAGGGCCTTGGGTTCGCAACTGACGTTTGACATCAATCTGGCGTTGTCACAGACCAACGACAACCCGGTTTACTATATCCAATACGCCCACGCGCGTACCTGCAGTGTCATGCGCAAGCTCGTGCAACAGGGCTGGGACTGGCAGCCGGAACGGGCTGTTCAGCACCTGTCCACACTGCAAGGGGAAGAGGAAAAAACCCTGCTACGAAGATTGGTTCGCTACCCTGAAGTGGTGGCCAACGCCGCGCATCATCGCGAACCGCACAGTGTTGCCAACTACCTGCGTGAACTGGCCGGTGACTTCCACGCATGGTACAACGCTGACAATATGAAGATCCTACTTGAGGACCAGGCTCTGCGCGACGCGCGAGTGGCACTGAGCCAGGCGACGGGGCAGGTGATTGCCAGCGGGCTCGACCTATTAGGGGTGTCTGCCCCGGAGGAAATGTAGGCCGTGGTGCAGGGTTACGGCAGAGGGAACCGAGGTGCCGACACTTCGCGGCGCGCAGCAACCAAACGCGCAAAACCACCGCAACACTCGCCTCGTGGCAGGGGGCTGCGCCTTTATCTAGGCGGTGTTGTGACAGGGGTTTTTATCAGCTTTATCACCTGGCTGGGCACCCTGTCTGACCCCACTGCGCCTGCAGAGGAGGCGCCTGGCACCTCGCCTGCGCCCGCGGTTCCCAGACCAGAATTCGAATTCTTCGATCTACTGCCAGAACAGACGATAGAGGTGGAGGAGCAAATTGAGCCCGCGGTAGACGTCAGCAAGCCGGGTCCGGGCAGTTCCGCAGTGCAATACGTACTGCAAGCCGGCTCCTTCCGACAAGAAGAAGATGCCAAGCGCCGCCGGGCGGAGCTTATACTGCTGGGCTTAACGCCCAGTATTCGAGAAGCCCGGGATGAGAGCGGCCGCCTATTCAGGGTCTATGTGGGTCCCTTCGACTCCCTCAACGGTGTATCACGAGCCCGCAGCCTGACCGCAAACGAGCACATCGAAACCCTGGTATTGAAGCGCGGGGAACCCTGACAAGGACTTGAAATTTCAAATTCTCACCCTATAACCCCTATAGAAACCTCAAGGATGTACACGTGGAACAATTCCGAGGCACCACCATACTCTCCGTGCGCCGCGGCAACGCCGTAGTCATTGGCGGCGATGGGCAAGTCACCCTAGGAAATACTGTCATGAAAGGCAACGCTCGCAAGGTGCGCCGCCTCTACCAGGACAACGTGCTGGCAGGCTTCGCAGGTGGCACCGCCGACGCTTTCACCCTTTTTGAGCTGTTCGAGGCACAATTGGAAAAGCACCAGGGCCACCTGGTTCGAGCGGCGGTCGAGCTGGCCAAGGCCTGGCGCACGGAGAGAGCCCTGCGCCGCCTTGAGGCATTGCTGGCAGTCGCCGACAAGGAAACCTCGCTGGTCATCACGGGCAACGGCGATGTAATTGAGCCGGAAGACAACCTGATTGCCATCGGCTCCGGTGGTCCATTCGCCCAATCGGCCGCACGCGCGTTGTTGGATAATACGGCATTGGATGCTGGAGCTATTGTGGAAAAAGGCCTGACCATTGCGGGCGATATCTGCATCTACACAAACTATAACCGCACCATTGAGCAACTGGATTATTAGTACATGTCCAATATGACGCCTCGAGAGATCGTACACGAGCTCGACAAGCATATCGTCGGCCAGGACTCCGCTAAGCGCGCGGTATCTATCGCCCTGCGCAACCGCTGGCGACGCATGCAATTGCCGGAAGAGCTGCGCAGCGAAATCACACCAAAGAATATATTGATGATTGGTCCTACTGGGGTCGGCAAGACCGAAATCGCCCGACGTCTAGCCAAGCTAGCTAACGCCCCTTTCATAAAGGTGGAAGCGACCAAGTTCACCGAGGTGGGTTACGTGGGCCGCGACGTCGAATCTATTGTCAGGGACCTGGTGGACGTTTCAATCAAGATGTATCGCGAGCAGGAAATGGCTCGCGTGCGCTTTCGCGCGGAGGAGGCCGCGGAGGAACGCATACTCGATACACTGCTGCCGCCTGTACGTGATGCAGACCCCGATTCACCTTCCAGCACGCGACAGTTATTGCGCAAGAAGCTACGCGAGGGCGATCTAGACGACAGGGAGGTTGAAGTTGAGGTCAGTGTAGCGACGCCCACCATGGAAATCATGGCCCCGCCTGGCATGGAGGAAATGACCAGTCAGCTGCAGAGCATGTTTTCCAACATGTCCAGACAACAGAGCAAAAATCGCAAAATGCAGGTAAAGGACGCCTTTGAGGCACTCTGTGATGAAGAGGCAGCAAAGCTCATCAATGAGGAAGAACTAAAACACTGTGCGGTGCGCGAAGCCGAAGAGAACGGCATAGTTTTCATTGATGAATTGGACAAGGTCGCCAAACGCTCGGAGGGTGCAGGCGCGGATGTCTCTCGAGAGGGTGTACAGCGAGACCTTCTGCCACTAATCGAGGGGTCTACCATTAGCACCAAGTACGGCATGGTCAAAACCGACCACATTCTGTTCATCGCCTCCGGGGCGTTCCACCTTGCCCGGCCCTCAGACCTTATACCTGAGCTGCAAGGACGCCTGCCTATACGCGTTGAACTGGAGGCACTGTCGCCTGATGATTTCGAGCGGATACTGACCGAACCCAGTGCATCGCTTACAGAGCAATACCAGGCATTGATGGCAACCGAGGGACTTGAGCTGACATTCAGTCAGGATGGGCTCAGACGGATTGCGGAGACCGCTTGGCACGTCAATGAACGTACCGAAAATATCGGCGCCCGTCGCTTGCACACGGTGATGGAAAAGCTGTTGGATGTGATTTCCTTTGATGCTACCGACGTGGGTCTGAGTGCTGGGGCATTGAGAATCGATGCCGAATATGTCGATAAACAGCTGCAATCACTATCTGGTGATGATGATCTCTCGCGGTTCATCTTGTAGGACTCGGTATGACAGGGGGAAAAAGACCCACCGCGATACAGTTGCACAGCCGCTCGAAACGACTGGAGCTTGAATATGAAGGCGGTGAACGATATCAGCTCAGTTGTGAGTATCTGAGGGTTTATTCCCCATCTGCAGAGGTTCTTGGACACGGACACGGCCAAGAGGTGTTGCAAACCGGCAAGATGCATGTCGGCATTTCCGCCATCAACCCGGTTGGCCATTACGCCGTCCAACTCGTTTTTGATGATGGTCACGACACCGGCCTTTTTTCCTGGCGTTACCTTTACGAGTTGTGCACCGAGTATGCATCCCGGTGGCAGGACTATCTCGACCGGCTGGAAGCCGCAGGTGCCAGCCGCGATCCGGATGTGCAGGTCTTAAGACTGGATGGGTAAACCTGATTTGCATCGACAGCCATGCTAGCGCCCTCCTGACCCTGCTCGCCCAGAAGGGTATACTGTTCTCTCCCAGGTGTCTGGCGGAGGCGCCATGAGCAGTAAAGAGACCACCCATTTCGGCTTCAGGGAAGTCGACAAAGAGCAGAAAGCGACCCTGGTCGCAGACGTCTTCCATTCAGTGGCGGGGCGCTACGATCTGATGAACGACCTCATGTCCGGTGGTATACATCGCATCTGGAAGCGTTTCACCATTGAGCTTAGCGGCGTACGCAAAGGCAATACCGTACTGGATATCGCTGGGGGCACCGGCGATCTGGCGGCACGTTTCTCGCGACTGGTAGGCAGCACGGGGCGCGTCGTACTGGCGGACATCAACGAATCGATGTTGCAAGTCGGCAGGGACAAGCTTCTGGATCAGGGACAACAGGGCACCATTGAGTACGTGCAAGCGGACGCACAGCAGCTGCCCTTCCCAGACAACAGCTTTGATTGCATTACCATTGCCTTTGGGCTGCGCAATGTCACTGATATCAATCTGGCATTACGCTCGATGCTGAACGCGCTCAAACCGGGCGGTCGATTGCTGGTTTTGGAGTTCTCCAAACCGCAGAATGCCCTGCTGAGCAAAGCCTATGATAGCTACTCATTCCATGTGCTGCCCATCATGGGACGCATAGTGGCCAATGACAGTGATAGTTATCAGTACTTGGCGGAGTCCATCCGCAAACACCCTGATCAAAACACGCTACGCGACATGATGGAAAATGCTGGCTTTTGCCAATGCACATACCACAATATGACCGGCGGCATCGTCGCTTTGCACCGCGGCCTAAAGCCCTGAGATGCCGTCCCTTCCAGATCCAACGCTGCACACCGCGGCACTAGCCGCACTGGAAGTAGCCACCAACCGCGCTCTGACGCTGTCGCCTGGAGGCCCGCAGATACTTGCTCCCTTTGACGACCATGTATTCGCGTTTCACTGTACAGCACCCACCCTCGATTGCTACCTTTTGCCTAGCCATGAAGGCCTGCGCCTGACAGGCGTTTACGACGGGCAGATCACGACCAGCTTAACCGGCACGGCCTCGGACTTTATTGACCTGGCACAGGCCGAGGATACCGCGGCAACGCTGGTTAACGGCGGTCTTTCGATGGAAGGCAATAGCGCACCACTGATTGAACTGCAGCGCGTACTGTCAGCTCTGGAGGTAGACTGGGAGGCCCCCCTTGTTGATACGCTGGGAGATGTTGCCGGCCACCAGATCGCTCAACTGTTGCGACAGGCATTTTCCTGGAGCCAGCTGGCTGCCTCCAGCCTTGTCCGACAACTGGGAGAATTCGTTCACGAGGAAGCACGTCTTAGCCCACCGCGGCTAGAGATCGAAGATTTCTACCGTGACATACATGAGCTCGGGCTGCGCGTCGACCGGCTCGAATCCCGCACGCAACGACTGCGCCAGCGCCTGCAAAAGTTACGAAGCTAGATAGCTAATGTCTCGCGTAGTGCGCCTCTATAAAATATTGCAAGTCGCCGGTCGCTACCGGCTTGACGAATTTATTGACACGCAGCAGCTTCACCCTGTTTTCAGAATCCTTCTTTGCCTGTCGCCTTGGCGCGCCTCCCGCATGCCGGATCTGCCGCGCGGTGTCCGCCTTCGTCGTGCACTGGAAGAACTTGGTCCGGTCTTTATAAAGTTCGGACAGACGTTATCCACGCGAAAGGATCTCCTCCCAGCGGATATTGCAGATGAATTGGCCCGACTACAGGACGATGTGCCACCGTTCCCAGAGCAACAATCGATTACTTTGATCGAGGAGGCACTAGGGCAACCGGTCAGTGAACTTTTTAGCGAATTTGAAGCCATTCCGATGGCCTCCGCATCTGTCGCACAAGTTCACGAGGCGACCTTGAAGACAGGCCAAGCGGCAGTCGTCAAAGTCGTGCGTCCCAATATTGAAGTCGTCATCCAACAAGACATCGCCCTGCTGTATACGCTCGCCAAATTTACTGCCCGCTATCATCCCAACGGTAGCAGGCTGCGCCCTGTAGAGGTAGTAGCCGATTACAGGCTAATTATTATGGACGAGTTGGATATGAACCGTGAAGCAGCAAATACCAGCCAGCTGCGACGCAATTTCGAAAACAACAAACTGCTTTACGTTCCTGAGGTCTATTGGGACTATACCCGCCGCAATATACTTACCATGGAGCGCATTTCAGGCATTCCCGTGACGGATATCAAAACCTTGGAGCTGAGGGGGGCCGATCTGAAGTTGCTGGGAGAGCGGGGTGTCGAAATTTTCTTCACCCAGGTGTTCACTCACAGTTTTTTCCATGCGGATATGCACCCCGGTAACATTTTCGTCGACGCGACTAACCCCAACGACCCCACCTATATTGGGGTCGACTGTGCAATCGTCGGCACGCTGTCCGAAGCCGACCAGTACTATCTGGGCCGTAACCTGCTGGGTATATTTCGGCGCGACTACCGTGAAGTCGCACAGTTGCACGTCGAGTGCGGCTGGGTCCCGGCAGGGACCCGGGTTGAAGACTTTGAATCCGCCATGCGCGCCGTTTGTGAACCAATATTTGAACGCCCCATCAGCGAGATTTCCTTCGGTGAACTACTGGTCTACCTTTTTCAGACGGCCGGGCGCTTTCACATGGAAATTCAGCCTTCGCTGGTATTGCTGCAAAAGACCCTTTTAAATATTGAGGGCCTTGGGCGTCAGTTGTATCCGGATCTCAACCTGTGGGACACCGCGCAGCCTTTTCTGGAAGACTGGTTGCAGCAGCGGTACTCTCCCCACGCAGTAGTCCGTCGACTGCAACACCACGCACCCTCATGGTTCGAACACTTGCCGCAGCTGCCGAGCGCCATTATCAACAGCCTGCAAGAGCAGAATGCCAACCGGCAGTTAACGTCGCCTGCACCCAAGGATCAGGGGCAGTCAACCAAAATTCGCCATGGGTGGCGGCGGGTAGCCGCTGGCGCTGCGCTGGTCAGCGCTATCCTCATCGCCGTACCGGGTATCTGGCCGCACCTGGCCAGTGTTCCGATAGCGAGCTGGCTGTTGACCGGATTGGCGGTCTACCTGATCTGCTCTGGGAGACGCTGATCCGTCAGCTTGACGGGTATGGCATAATGCAGTTTCCTCTGGATGGCAGCCATGACAGAACCTGATTTATTATTACGCACTATCAACTGGAACGAGCAGAAGCTCGTTCCAGCCATTGCCCAGGACTGGCAGACAGGCGACATCTTGATGTTAGCCTGGATGAACCGAGAGGCCTTGCAGTTGACCATCGAGGAAGGTCGCGCCGTCTACTGGTCGCGCTCGAAACAAGCCATTTGGCGCAAGGGAGAGGCATCAGGCAACGTGCAACACCTTCGGGAACTGCGCATTGACTGTGATGCTGACACAGTGCTGATGAAGGTCGAGCAGGTCGGCGGCATCGCCTGCCACACAGGCAGGCGAAGCTGCTTCTACCTGCGCTTGGAAGACGGTGAATGGCAAATCACCGACGAGGTTTTAAAAGACCCAAAAGACATGTACGGTAGCCCATCATGAGTGATGTGCTGGAGCAGCTAGCCGCCACTATCGCTAAGCGCAGGCGCGTTGATCCGGGTCAGTCTTATGTCGCGAGCCTACATCACCAGGGTCTGAACAAGATATTGGAAAAAGTAGGTGAGGAAGCCACTGAGGTGATTCTGGCGGCGAAAGAAGCCGAGTCCGGCAACGATCGCGCGGCGGTGATCAGCGAGGTGGCTGATCTGTGGTTTCACACCATGGTGATGCTGTCGCACCTCGACCTGAATTCGCAGGACGTGCTGCGGTGCCTGCAAGAGCGCTTCGGCATCTCAGGGCTAGAGGAAAAAACTACGCGAGACACCTAGCAGCAGTGACAACCGTGCAGAAATAGCAGGAGAGGGCAATGGGAATCGGTGGAATCAGTATATGGCAATTGTTGATCATACTGGCGATTGTGATCATGCTGTTCGGCACCAAGCGACTGCGCACGTTGGGCAGTGACCTTGGCAGTGCAGTGAAGGGCTTCCGCAAGAGTATGTCCGACGATGGTGACCCCTCACAAGCACAGCCAAATGACGCTGGTGATGAGACCGACAGCGAATCTGACAGTCACAGCAAGGACAAGTAAACACTGAATGTTCGACATTGGTTTTGCCGAGCTACTCGTTATCGGAGTGGTGGCCCTGCTGGTCATTGGTCCTGAAAGACTTCCTCAAACTGTCAGGACTGCCGCTCTGTGGTTGAACCGCATTCGGCGCGGCTTCAATGACATCAAGCAGGAAATCCAACAGGAACTCCACAACGACGCGGTTATGCGTGAATTACGCCAGACCGGCGATCAACTGAAAAACGACGCCGAATCAATAGGACGAGACATCAAGACAAGCACAGATGAACTCAACCAATCTATCGAGCAAAGCGCAGCCGCCGATGGGCCCACGGCAGAGAAAAGGGCAGAATGACTGAGCAAGAAACCAATGACCCCCCTTTGCCCCTGGTGGAGCACCTTACTGAATTACGCGACAGGCTTTTACGAGCACTAATGGCAATACTGCTTATTTTTATCGGTTTATTTCCATTTTCCAACGACATTTACACACTGATTTCCGAGCCATTACGCGCTCTTTTGCCACCAGGGGCGAGTATGATTGCTACCGAGGTCGCCTCGCCATTCTTCGCGCCTTTCAAGCTGAGCTTGATAGCGGCTGTTTTCATTGCCATGCCCTACGTACTTTACCAGCTCTGGGGCTTTATCGCCCCGGGTATGTACCGCCACGAAAAGCGCCTGGCGGTGCCTCTACTAGCGTCCAGTATTATCCTATTTTATGCGGGAGCGGCGTTCGCCTATTTCGTGGTTTTTCCTATCATCTTCGCATTTTTTACCAGCGTCGCGCCGGATGACATTGCCATCATGACAGACATTAACAGCTACCTGAATTTCGTATTGAAGCTGTTCTTTGCCTTCGGTATCGCCTTCGAAATACCTATCGCGGCAGTGCTGATGATCTGGGCTGGCATTACAACACCCGAGGCACTTGCGGGGAAGCGACCTTACATCATTGTCGGATGCTTTGTCTTTGGCATGCTATTGACACCACCGGATATTATTTCCCAGTCTCTACTCGCGCTGCCAATGTGGCTGCTTTTCGAGGTGGGCGTCTATTTCGGCGGTTTCATCCAGCGGCGGACAAAACCGGATTCAAGCTAAGGTTGACGGCTGAAAACCAGAGCTAACGCTTAGCCATCAACCCACCATCCGCTACCAGCGTAATGCCGGTGGTAAAGGACTCGGAAGCCAAATAGAAGATGGGGTTAAGAATTTCCTCTGTCTCAGCGATGCGCGGAATCAGCGCTGCCTGCACCATTCCCTCGCCGTACCCGGGGATGGCTTCAATAGCACCATAGGTCAAATCCGAGTAATAGCTGCCCGGCGCAAGGGCATTGACCCGTATATTCCACTTAGCCCACTCCTGCGCCATCACCTCGGTAAGCGCCTTCAGGCCGGCTTTTGTGGCCGCGTAAATACCTGAGTAAGCCGGCGTAGAAAGTGCAGCAACGGACAAGACATTGATGACACAGCCACCACCCTGTTCACTCATGCGCTGAGCCAGCCGCGATGCAAGATACCAAGGACCCTTCAGGTTGACCGCCACCATTTTGTCGAAAGCCTCCGCGGCAACATCTGCCAACGGGCCGAACGCAATATTGATACCCGCGTTATTAATCAGCACGTCGACCTGCCCAAAGCGCTGGTACGTCCCCTCGATCAGCGCATCAAGATCATCCGTCTCGCCCATGTGCGCGGCGCATGCCCATGCCTCTCCTCCCGCGTCTTCGATAACATCCACCACAGCCCTACAGGTATCGATCTTGCGGCTGGCGACCACAACCTTGGCACCCTCGGTAGCGAACCCCACAGCGATTGCCCGTCCTAGGCCGCGACTGCCACCGGTTACGATCACCACTTTGTCCTTGAACTCCTCCGGTTTCACTCATTCACTCCTCATTACCATTTCCACTCGAGAGCAATTAAACTACCACAAACCGCTCGCACCACTACGGAAACCCGACATGAACTCAACGCTGGTAAAACCTGTTAAGCCGCGTTCTGCTGTCATTACCCCCGCCTACTGATGTCATCCCGTGCGAAACAAGGACTGCCCGCATTACTACCGGTATTGCGACTGCTTGGCCACTATAAATTGCGCCTGTTCGGTGCCAGTATCGCACTGCTGTTCACGGCCGGCGCGACCCTTTCTCTAGGCC
>JABSPW010000056.1 GCA_013214285.1 Halioglobus sp.
CATCGGCGCTGGGATAGGTCCGTCGGATGAGCTCGGACGCGTAGCGCCAGCGCGCTTTGCGCGCATTGGCGTTGCAGTAGGTGTGGATCGCGACCCGCTCGCTGGTGACCACGGGCACCGGGCTTTCGGATCGCTGACGGGCCCAGAGGGCCACCAGGTTGGCGTAGGTCAGCGCTGAGAGTACCACAGAGGGTCGCCGTGCTTTCAGATAGCGCTGCATTGCGCGTAATCGACCGATTTCAGGCGCGGTCTTTTTTGCAAGAAGAACCGGACGTAAGAAGGCAAGTGATTGTCGCAGGTCCCCCAGAGTGACGACCAGCCTACTCGCAAGTTCGGGTGTCGCGGTCAGTTCGAAGAGTGTGGCGTCAGTGGGCTCCTGTCCCATCAGGCTGCCTTTTGCCTGACAGAGTACGATATCCACTTCGCGACCGCGTGCGAGAAAGCCCCTCGCCAGGTTTAACATGCAGCGTTCTGCACCCCCCCCCTCTAAAGAAGGGAGGAAGATCGTGATCCGTTGGGCACGTCGTTTTTGGGCCAGCTGATTCACCATATTGCGTTATACTGCCACACATCGCGAATACTTACTGTATCGGCGTAGCGTAGCGATGGGCGATGAACAGAATAATGATGGAACGATCTTCCTGCGTGAGATAACGCGCGCGGATGTTAGGCGCGACTTCTTGGCGTTGCCCCATCAAATCTACGCTGCTGATCCAGCCTGGATAGCTCCGCTTGGCGTCATGCAGCGGCAAAAGCTATCGAAAGCCAACCATTTCTTCGAGCATGCCCGTTGGCGCGGATGGGTCGCCTATCGTGACAATCAGCCGGTGGGTCGCATGACTGCCCAGATTGATGAGATGCACCTCGCACAGCATGCTGATGATACTGGCTACTTCGGTATGTTGGAGGCACACGATGACCCGGTGTTGTTTGCAACTTTGTTTGAGGCGGCGGAAGGCTGGCTCCGCGCAGAGGGTATGCGCCAGGTGCGGGGTCCGTTCAATCTGCATGTTAATGAGGAGGTTGGATTGCTTGTTGACGGTTTCTCCACTCCTCCTTTCATGCTCATGGGTCACGCCCGGCCCTGGTACGGTGCGGCAATTGAGGCTCAAGGCTACGCCGGGGTGAAGGATTTACTTGCCTACCATGTTCGTCCGGACTTCGAGGCGCCACGGGTTATGACGCGCTTGGCGCAAAGGGTCTCAGACCGTGTGACAGTGAGGCCTGCACGGCGCCGCTATCTGGTTGAGGACGCCCGCATTATGCGCGCGCTATACAATGACGCTTGGCAGGACAACTGGGGTTTTGTGCCACTTGCGGAAAAGGAGTGGATTGAGACCGTGAAAACCATCGGCAGATTCATGCCGAGAGAATATATTCAGATTGCATCCTATGATGACGAACCCGTCGCCTTTATTGTGGCGCTCCCCAATCTCAACGAGGCGGCCCGTGACCTGGGTGGCCGCCTGTTGCCTCTCGGTTGGGCGAAGCTGCTGTGGCGCCTGAAGGTACGTCATCCTAGCACCGCCCGGGTACCGTTGATGGGTGTGCGCCGCTCCTTACAGCACTCGCGGCTTGGTCCGACACTAGCTTTCATCGTTATTGACGCAGTACGCAAGGCCCTGCATGACCGCGCGGTGAAGGATGTGGAAATGGGCTGGATACTCGAGGACAATGACGGTATGCGTAACATTATTGAAAGTATCGGCGGCCAGGCGTATAAACGGTACCGCGTGTATCAAAAAAAATTGTAACGATGCAGCTGGACCCCGAAACGCATCAGATGACTGCCATTGTGCTGGCGGGTGACCGAACCAAAGCGGACTCACTGATAAACCACACGAAGGCGGGTAGCAAGGCCATGATTGATCTCGATGGCACGCCCATGGTGCGTCGAGTGCTCAACTCGCTGCGGTTATCCCGAGTCGTACACCGTATCCGTATGAGTGGGCCTGAAGCCACTGAGGTGGCAACTGACTCTGAAATCCAGACGTGGATCAACGCTGGAGAGATCAATTGGAGGGCACCCGGCGCAACACCCAGCACCAGTGCGTACAGTGCTATGCAAGAGCTGGATCCGGAAGAGGCTGTGCTCCTCACTACAGCAGATCATCCACTGCTGACACCGGAGATTGTTGACGCGTTCGGCCGGCAAAGCCTGGCAGATGACGTTGATGTTGCTGTTGGTCTAACGCCTTATGCTCTGATTACTGAGGCATACCCCGGTATCCGCAAGACGGTATTGCATTTCAGTGACGGAGATTTCTGCGGCTGCAATCTGTTTGCCTTCATCACCCCGGAGGGCCGGCGTGCTGCCAAGTTTTGGCGCAGAATCGAGCAGGAAAGAAAAAAACCGCTCGTCGTCATCGGCTTGCTGGGTTGGTGGGCGGTGATTCGTTACCGATTGGGACTGTTGTCTTTGGAAGAGGCGCTGGCGAAACTCAGCAAGCGTCTGGGGTTGCGTATACGCGCGGTGATTTTACCTTATGCCAACGCCGCGATCGATGTGGATTCTATTGCCGATCTCATGCTGGTGAAAGGTGCTCTAGAGAAAGCCGCGGCGGAGGACGCCTGAGTCACTGCTGCATGGTACGCTCCAGCTGCAGTGTTTGCGCTGCACCGCTTTGGCATAAGCCAGAGGCCCGGTCGTAGCGTCTTTCTTCGATGTTCAGCTGCCAGCCGTTGCTTTTACGGCACACTGTATAGCGGTTGTAATGAGCGATGTCTGCGCCATAGAGGCCCAATGCTGATGCTGAGGGCTGGGCGATAATCGGCAGAAGCCCGCAGCGCGTCTCCAGGTTGCGGTAGTGAGCTCGATGCCCGTGGCCGTGCAACACCAGTTCCGCCCCTTTATCCACCAGTAATGTCTGAATAGCCTTGGCGTCAGTCAATCGTTTCCGCCATTTCTCTTCTCCCGCTAGCGGACTATGGTGCAGGTAGATGACCCGGAAGAGTCCACGCTGAGCAGTTTGATCTAGGAGTGCTGGCAGCCTGCACAGCTGCACCCGGCCAAGGGTCCCGGTGGCCATCAATGGCAGTTTTGGGCAGCCTGTGGATAGGCCGATGAAAGCGATATCTCCGCGGACACGCAGGGTGGGAAATCCTGGGGCGAGGCCGCTGTCCTTATCGGAACTCATATAGGCCCGCCACAGGCCGAACGTATCGTTCCAGGGAGCGGCCACGCAAGCGTCATGATTGCCTGGCACCAGGGCCACGCGTGTCGAATCGCCGAGCTGCTCCAGCCAGGCCCTGGCCTCCTCAAATTCAGCGGGGAGCCCAATGTGAGTGAGGTCGCCCGTGACCAGCAACTGGTCGAGGTGGTCGAGGTTAAGATCCTGTTGCAGCGCGTCCAGCACCTCGCGCCGGTGCTCAAAGCGGCGTTTGCGGAGCCAGGACAAGTAACCTAGAGCGCGCTTGTTTAAAAGATCTTTGGCGCGCACACGGTGCAGTGTGCTCAGGTGGGGGTCGGAAAGTTGTGCGAAACGCTGCGGCATGGGGACTCAGTGTATTACGAAATGCATTATTCTCGCCGAATAACGGCGCCCATGTCCGCCAGCTTTGTGTCAATATTGGTGTAACCGCGATCCAGGTGATAAACGCGGTCTATTGTGGTCTCACCCTCGGCCGCGAGTGCCGCGATAATCAGGCAGGCGGAAGCGCGCAAGTCGGTGGCCATCACCGGCGCACCCTGCAATCGCGCTTGGCCGTGAACAATAGCAGTATGGCCCTGTAGTTCGACGTCGGCGCCCATTCGCTGTAGTTCTGCGACGTGCATGAAGCGGTTTTCAAAGATATTTTCCACCACTGTTGCAGAGCCTTCAGCGAGCGAATTTAGCGCCATGAACTGCGCTTGCATGTCCGTAGGAAACGCAGGGTAGGGTGCGGTGGTGACATTGACTGCGCGGCAGCGTTTGCCGCCGGTGCTTAGCCTGATCCAGTCATTCCCCTGCTGCAGCAGGCAGCCGGCCTGTTCAAGTTTCCCCAAGACATGTTGAAGGAATTCTGGTTTCGTATCCTGCACTATGATGTCGCCCCGAGTCGCCGCCGCGGCTGTCAGGAACGTCCCCGTTTCGATGCGGTCCGGGGGTACGTGGTGAATGGTACCTTGTAGAGTGTTCACGCCCTCGATCCTAATGGAGCTGGTGCCTGCACCGCGGATTTTAGCGCCCATTGCACAAAGTAGTTGAGCCAGGTCCGGTATCTCAGGTTCTAGTGCGCAATTTTCTAGTGTGGTGATACCGTCGGCCAGGGCGGCCGCCATCAGCAGGTTTTCCGTGGCGGTCACAGAGGGGACGTCAAAGGTGTAGGAGGCCCCGCGCAGCCGTTTTGCCCTAGCTTTTATGTAGCCGCCCTCAATAGAGACTTCCGCACCCAATGCCTCCAGACCGGAAATATGTTCATTCACGGGCCGCGTTCCAATCGCACAGCCTCCAGGCAGTGATACGTCCGCCTCTCCGAATCTTGCCAGCAGCGGACCAAGCAAAAGTATGGAGGCGCGGATGGTTTTGACCATTTCGTAGGGCGCTTGAACTGAGTTCACTTCGCCGCAGTCGATTACAAGGCCGGTGCCGTCGCGCTCAACCCTAGCGCCCAGTAGCTCCATTAGCTTCAGTATGGTCGATATATCGCGCACCCCTGGTATGTTGCCAATCTTCATGGGCTCGGGAGTCAGTAGTGATGCTGCAATGATGGGTAGTGCAGCATTCTTGGCCCCGGCCACACGCACTTCACCGCAAAGCGGTCCATTGCCGGAAATAATAATCTTGTCCATTAGGCTGTCTTGGTCGGGTTGACGAGGCCTGTGCTAATGAGACTGGCGTAGGCCTTTACAATGTGCTTTATTTGCGCGGAGGTATGTGCGGCACTGACGCTGTTGCGTAGCAGAAAGTTTGTTGATGGTGAGGCCGGCGGCACAACAAGATTGACGTACACACCGGCGTCCATCAGCGCCTGCCAACACTCGATGGTAGCGGAGCGATCTTCCATCTCGACCGCCACTACGGGACTGGCAGTAGGGCCCACTGGCAGTCCCAGAGCTTGTAGGCCATCGTACAAAAGGTTGGCGTTATGCCATAATTTGTCGCGTAGTTCCGGCTCTGTGCGGATGATGCGAAGGGCCTCACGTGTGGATGCGATGATTGATGGCGCGGATGAGGCGGTAAAGATATAGGCACTGATACAGTAGCGAATGGTCTGCAGTTCAGGGTGACGACTGACACAGAAGCCGCCGATAGCTCCAAGGCTTTTACTGAAAGTACCGACAAAAAAATCAACATCCTCTTCGATCCCCGCGGCCTGGGCCGCCCCTCTTCCAGTCTCTCCCAGTGCGCCCATAGAGTGTGCCTCGTCCACGAAAAGGTAGCCGCCATACTCCCTTTTTACTGCGGCAATATCCCGCAAGGGGGCGACATCGCCCAGCATAGAGTAAATACCCTCAGCGATGATTAATGTCTGCTTGGCACGATCACCTAGCCTGCGCATCCGTTTGGCGAGATCTTCCGGGTTGCTGTGTTTAAAACGAATTACTTCAGCGCCACTTTGCTTCACCCCAGAATAAATGCTGGCATGACTGTCGGCGTCCAGAAGGATAACATCGCCGGGTCCCGCCAGTGTTGCGCACATTCCCATGGTTGCCGAGTAGCCGGTGGTGAAGACTATGGCGTTTTCGACGCCATAGAACTCGGCGATATCGTCCTCTAGAGCTTGGTGTTCCACGAACGAGCCATTGGCGAGTCGCGAACCCGTCGTCCCGGTCCCCCAGCGTTCTACGGCATCTTTTGCGGCTTTAATGCAGCGCGGATCAGAGGACAGCCCTAGGTAATTGTTTGTGCCTGCTAAAATTACACGCTTACCCTGCACCACACCCTCGGTAGCAGAGAGCAGTTCTTCTGTTACAGCGCCGAAGGGTGCGACTCCGCGATCCCTGAGTTCAGCCTGGAAATCTGCCATGGATTGGAATTTGTCAAACAACATAGGTTTTGTTTACTTTGTCATGATAAGTAATACGTCATAAGTTGATTTCTTTAACTTTCGTCGCAAGGTCGCCAATGGTATTTACATCCGGAAGGATATTCAGCGGAATGGAGATATCGAAATGGTCCTCGATTTTTTCGATAAATTCCATTACCTCAAGTGAGCTCAGGCCGATGTCGGCAACCAGCGAGGTGGTTTCGGACAGTGTCAGATTTTTCTTGTTCTTTGATTCGAGTGCGCTATAAAGGAAAGTCAAATACTCCTGATACTCGGTCATTGCTGTGCCGCCCTTGCACCCATCAGGGTAAATCGTTAGATTTTAAAGGCTTGAACTATACCCACGGACTAATGTGAATGCCAGTGATTTGGTTGATTGACGCTTACCGTGTTGGCGAACGCGCGCAGGTCCGTGCACTGGTGGATGCTCTTGGGTGGCCATGTGAGACAAAGGTCCTCGCGTACCGAAAACGCGTCTTCCTGCCGCATGTGTTGGGTCAGTCGACGTTACGTGGACTCGAGCCGAAGTCGGTTGCTGCCCTTAGTCCACCCTGGCCTGACTTGGTGGTGACCTGTGGCGTGCGCAACGAGCCTGTGTGCCGCTGGATACGCGATCAATCGGACGGCAAGACGCGCTATGTTCACGTGGGTCGTCCGTGGGCCCCGTTGGATACTTTTGATCTTGTGATTGCGACGCCACAGTATCGCATCCCTGCCAGTCCGAATGTTTTGAACAATGCCCTCTGCCTGAATAGCGTTAGTCCAGAAATACTGGAGCGCGAACGCGGGGTATGGCAGGAAAAATTCGCTGAACTGCCGAGTCCGCGGTTCGCTGTGGTAGTAGGTGGAAACAGTGGTCCTTTCACGTTTGGTCCTAAAGCAGCGACTAGGCTTGGGCGTGAGGCCTCGCAACTGGCTGCTGCACAGGGAGGGTCCTTGCTCGTAACAACCAGTTCCCGTACCAGTGAAGCCGCGACTAAAGCACTTCAGACGGCGCTTTTTGGCCCCAATTATTTTTATCGATGGAAGGACAATGATTCTGCCAACCCCTACAAAGGTATCCTGTCATGGGCTGATCGATTTATCGTGACCGGGGACAGCGTGTCCATGTTGTCCGAGGCTTGCGCGACAGGAAAACCTGTACGGATGTTCGACATTGGCGGTATGCGCAATCCCGCAGATGAATCCAGCCGTGACTTCCGTCTCGGGGGTACCTTATACGCTTTCATGCTGCGTTGGTTGTGGAGGCCGTTGAGTAGGGACCTCACCAAGGTGCACTCCAGGCTGCGCGAGATGGGCTGCGCTGCCTGGATAGATGAAGCGTTATCAACGGTTAGGGTTCCCGCCGAAAGCGATTTACAACGTTCGGTGGTAGCGGTAAAAGAATTACTTGGTGAGCTGTGAAATTGCGCTGCTGTCCTGTCTCTCTGCGGCATGCCCCGTCATTCTGTAAACATGGTCCGCTGCGGAGACCATAGCACGGTTATGCGAGATTGCCAGGATGGTTAGTTGGCCTTTCAATGACTCCATGGTCTGACATATTGTCTCTTCACTTTCTTTGTCCAGAGCGCTAGTTGCTTCGTCGAGTACTAGAAGGTCAGGCTGGTTGACCAGTGCGCGTGCAATTGCGATGCGCTGCCGTTGTCCTCCGGAAAGTTTTCCGCCCCGTTCGCCGACGAGAGTTCTTAGCCCTTCAGGCATGCGGTTGACAAACTCCCAAGCATTCGCGGCGCGCAGTGCACGTTCTGCATCCGCAACACTGAGTTCGGGGTCACCTAGCGTTACGTTGTGAAGGATGCTGTCATGTAGCAGGATGGTCTCTTGCGGAACATAGCCGATCATACTGCGCCAGCTTTTGATGTCGATTTCGTGTAATGATGTGCCGTCTATCTGGATACTGCCTGACATAGGTTGCAATAGACCAATAGTGAGGTCTACGAGTGTGGTCTTACCGGTGCCCGAACCCCCTACCAATGTTGTCATGCATTTGGATCGAATTTCGAGGTTCAGCGTACTGAATACCGTGTGCCCATCATAATCGAAACAGACATCCTTGAATGTGATCCCCTGCTCGAGATGGGGCCTGGCGGCGCCCCCGAGGTGTTCCTCGGCGCTGCTGGCTGTCTCGATACGATCCAAGAGAGCCCAGTAGGCGCTGTCTGATTGGGCCAGTTTCTGGTATTGCTTCTGTACCTTGCCAAAAAAATTGAACGATCGCCCCAGTGCAATGACAAGTACGAACACCACTGGTAATGCAATGGAAAACTGTTCCACTGCTGCGTAGATGCCGAGGCAAATGAAGGCGGCGAACATCAGTTCTTGTCCCGAGCTGAGTAGAGCACCGCTCATGACCTGCTTTCGTAGCGCCTTGTTCAGACGTCGGGTATCGTGAGCTAGCACCTGATCGGCCAGATGTTCACGCGCCATGGCTTTGAGGGGCTTTACGGACTGCAACGTGTCTGTAAGGTTAGCCATGAGTGATGTCATCAAACGCGTCTGCTTGAGTCCTGCGCGTCGCGATATTTGTACGAGGAAGTGAGACAGACCGATTACGATGATGCCAGCGCAGATGCCTGCAAGTGATGCGCGCCATGAAAGGGCAAATGCCACGGCTGCATAAACAATAGCTTGGATCAGATAGATAATGGCTGTCGCGCCATGGATAAATGCCATGGAAGACCGATTCGCCTCTGAAGCGAGAGCATTGGTTAATTGCCCTATGGGTTCGTGCAGGAAATACTCCCATTTGCTGCGCAAGATGACCCGCAAAAGTTGCAGGCGCAGGTCGGTAGTGACCTGTGCGGCGGTATATCCCACCTGGCGCTGACCGACCAGAAGGAACAACGATTTGAACGCTACACCGCACAGGATGATAAGGAGCATATTGCCCAGCGTCGGCAAAATATTGAACCTTGCCAGAGCGTCGAGCACCGTTTGCTCAAACTGGTTCTGCTGCGCGGCGTCAGCGCCCGGGAGCATGCTCGCCGCATCAGGTCCCAGCGCAATATTTAATAGAGGCAGCAGGGCGGATAGACCGATACCCTCGGCGATGCCGGAAAGTAATAGGGCGATCATCATGAGCGCGGTTTGCGCTCGGTACGCCCGGAAAAAACTCAGCATCAGGCGCATTCAGGTGCTGCCCCGCTTGAACTGAAATTGTTGCTGAATTTTTTGCCGTGACTCACTAATCCGCCTACCAACGCATCCGACGTAATAGTGCACCGGCACAGGCCAGGATGACCAGGGTGGGTAGCAGCGCCACGAAAGGGATATTCCACTGCAGAAGCTGACCCAGTGAAAAGATAATCTGGGTGCCCAGGTAAAATAATATACCTACGGCTGCGCCAATGCCGATATTGATGCCGTAGCTTCGGTCGCGTCCCGCCGTGATGCTCGCACTGATAGGTGTAGCAAGTATTACCATAGCCCAGACTGTGAGTGGCATTAACATATTCTGCCAGAATTTATTGAGGTATTTTTCCATCGGTTGGCTGTTACTCGCGAGGTATTGACTGTATCGGTATAGAATCGAGAGACGCATTGTTTCTCCACGCACGGTCAGCGTGGGGAGCTCGTCGCTCGACCACAGATTCGCTATTTCTAGCTCCTCGTGTTGCCGGGTGACAAGCACTCCATCTACTAGTACTTTTTCCCTGACGTCCTGGAACGCCCAGCGTCGATCTTTACTGACTATGGCCGTAGCGGCATTCAAAGCCCGAACAAGGCGCCCTTCGTCGTCAAAGGCAAATAGGCTGATCAGACCGGGCTCACTGTCTTTAGAAAGTTTAAGCAGCTGTATGTAGCGTTGTCCATCGGTGGACCAGACGCCCCCTTTGGGGATCCAGCCACTCTCCCCCTGACGCAATTGTAGTCTTTGCTGTTCGGCATTCTGTTGCATTTGGGGGGCTACGTATTCCATTAGCAGCCAGAGGCTAGCCATTAATGCAAGGGTAGGTAGGGTTAGTGCGCGGAAAAGTTTCACCGGCGGAAATCCGCTACAGCTGATCACGGTAAGCTCGTTGTGTCGATCGAGGTTTGCCAAGGCAACAATGCTGCCTAGTAGTGCGATGACTGGCGCCAGGCTGACCAGCTGATTGGGCAGCACCATTATAGTATAACGGGCCGCGGCTAGGGTGCCGTAATCACCGTCGCTCCTATCCAGTTCCTGGATGAAATTAACCAGACCGAAGACCGCGCCCAGCACCAGCATCACTAACAGCCAGCCTTTCACCAGATTGGCACTAAGGTACCGTTGCAGGATCATCGATTTAACATCCTGGGGCTTGAGACAAGAAGGAGCAGCACTGCAGCTTGGATTACGTAGGCGGTCCAAAGTCCAGGGATAGCCCCTAACCTGCCCTGCTCTACGAAGGTGCGAAGCACGCTGACCATCGCAAACAAAACAATGTACGATACAAGCGCGATAGACACATTGCGAAACCGTGACTCGCGTGGTGCAGAGCGTGCCAGCGGCACAGCTATCAGCGCTAGCAGGACAGTGCCCAGCGGTGTAGAAATGCGCCACTGGTATTCCGCGATGTCTTTGGGGCGGGTCGACTTGAAGAGGTTGAGCGTTGTTTCGGCCTTGCGGCGGTATTTTTCTTCTGCCTCCTCGTTGGGCAGGTTTACTTGCAGCTCCTTGAATTGAACGGTCATGTCGCGGCTTGAGCTCTGGTCAAGTAGGTAATTGTAGCCATTGTAAAAAGTAGCCCGAGTGGCTTGCCCCGGATTGAGTGTGGGCATTGCGGCAGATTCCGCCACGATAATCTCTGAGCGGCCTTCCTCGGTATAAAATTTTTGCAGGAAGACATTCTTGTGTAGGTCCTTCTCCAGATCAATGTCCGTTGCGATGAAGGTGTAGTCGCTGCCTTCCATATTTACGAACTCGTTGGCGGACATCTTCTTGAGGTCGAATTGTGCTGCGGCTTCTGATTCCAATTCATAGCTAGTGCGATAAGCCCAGGGGCGACCCAGCACTGACAAAAGGCCGGTAATCAGTGCAATAACCAGAGCAAGTTTGAGCACCGCCATGAGAATGCGTGCTTGGCTCACGCCCGCTGAGTAGAAAGCGCTCATCTCCGAGTCGCGATAAAGCCGACCTATGGCGGCCAGAACGGAAAAAAAGAACGCTGAGGGGAGAAGGATCTCGAAGGTTATCAGCGTATTGAGACCGACCAATTTAAAAGCGGTGAGCATATCCAGTTTTCCATCTACGGCCAGTGACAACTGGCGCGCAGCAGAAAAACCAACGAAAACCAGTGCCAGTAGGCCCAAGCCCATGCAAAACGGTCGGAGAATTTCGAAACTGATGTGGCGGTCGATAATCAAGAGGCCATGTTCCTTCGGTGGCTGGTGGCCATTGTACATGAAGCCCCCGTATACCTCTTGTCTTCCCGAGGGGAACGGCGGTGAGGAGCAACATCCGCTTCTGGTCATTTTGGCGTGCATCCAGCATAATTGCAGACCTCGCGCAGTCCGGCGTGCTCTTCTCAAGATGGCTAACAGGCTCTGATCAATGTTGAACCTGAGTGATGGCGTCAAGAAGGCGTTGATTCTCATTCCTACGCAGTTACTTCCAGTCAGCTCGCGGGTCGCATTGCGTCGTGAGCACCTCGCACGGCTAGAGCTTTCCAAGGCACATGGAGCCAATTTCCTCATTATTGGACACCCCAAAAGCGGCAACACGTGGCTTAAGGTGATGATCTCCCGACTCTATCAGTTGCGTTATAAGCTACCGGAGTCAAAGTTGATCAACACTGACGAGTTTGCTCGAAAAAACCCAGATATTCCCAGGTTGGCAGCAACCAATGGTTATTACAGCTATGAGGGCGAGGTTGGCAAGTTGTTATCTGAGGGTGCATCGGACAACCCGCTGCGACATAAGCCGGTGCTGTTCCTCGCGCGCAACCCTATTGATATCGCGGTATCCTGGTATCACCAGTTTACGAAACGCCAATCCCGGGCCAAGGGTGAGTTGATCAATCACTGGATTAAGCATCCCATTGACAAGCGTACTGTAAAGATGTGGGAATTCGTGCGTCACTCGGATATTGGATTGCCCAGCCTCATTGAATATCAAAACACGTGGGCGCGCAATATCGCTGCATTGGAGCACGGCATGCTTATTCGTTACGAAGACCTGCGCGCACAACCTTTGCACATTCTTCAGGCTGTAACCCGACTCATGGGAGAAGAGTTCTCGGAGGGCGAGATTCGTGCCGCAGTGGAGTGGAGCTCTTTCGAGAATCTACAGAAGCTGGAGACTAGTGGCACCTTCAGTCAGGGAGGTATGAAGCTTGTCAATGCGGATGATCCGAGTACTTACAAGGTGCGGCGCGGCAAGGTCGGAGGTTATCGTGATGACTTCAGTAAAGCGCAAGTTGAGGAACTTGAGGCGCTGGTGCGCAACAATATCATACCAGAGCTGGGCTATTGCCAGGACGACTGAACGTGGTTCCCCGCACTTGGGTGATTCTCGGCGACAAGGGCGGCGACAATGGCCAGGTCGCAACTATAGTTGAGGCGCTTGCCTGGCCAGTAGAGTATAAATATGTGCATATGCGACCCGAGTTTGTTGTTGGGAAGCCGCGCTACCGGCCCGCTTTGGATCACCTCGATCTCGCGCAAAGTGATACCCTTGAGGCACCCTGGCCTGACCTTATTATAACGGTAGGCCGTCGGCCTTCTATGGCGGCACTCTGGGTGCGCCAGCAGTCGGGTAACTGTACCCGCATTGTACTGGTTGGTAAGCCATCGGGGCATATGCTTGACTTTGCGTTGGTGATTGCCAGCGCAGAGAATCAGATGCCGCCGTTGCATAATTTCCTGCCTACAACACTGCCCCTGATGCGCATTGCACCAGAAGATATCGCTAGTGAGGTGCGGGCTTGGCAGTCTAAACTCAGCCCACTGAAGAAACCGCTGATTGCGATACTGATCGGTGGTGAGACCAACCCGTTTATCATGAATCGGAAAGTGGCCGATCGACTCGTAGCAACGGCCCGATGGATTGTTGACGAGCTCGGTGGCACGCCTTACGTGACAACAAGTCGACGTACGACGTCAGAAGTGGTCGAGGTACTGCGGCGCGATTTGCCTGAGCAGACACTTTTTTATGAGTGGTCGTTAGACGGTGGCGATAACCCCTATAGAGCGTTATTGGGTAGCGCGGACGGTTTCATTGTTACGGCGGACAGTGTTTCCATGATGGTGGAGGTCATTTACCTGCATAAACCACTGGCTATTTTCCCCTTGCCGGGGGGTTGGCTTGGAGACCTCGATCAGCTGCGACGGTCGCTCGCCCACTGGTTGTTCAATCCTAAGCAGGGTTCATTCGCGGACCGGATGCGACACCGAATTGCACGCGGTGTTTTTTATATAGATCACTTCAAGGTTCTCAGCGCGACGCGCGATTTTCGTGCGTTCCATGGGCTGCTTGTTGATAAGGGGCTGGCGGTCTGGTCTGGCCAGCCTTTTAAGCAGCCGCAGGCAAAATTACCAGATGATGTTGAAGCTGTCGTGAAGCGAATCAAAGAGCTTTTTTAAGGGTTAACGCACGCCGAGCACGTTTTTCATGAAGTGAGTGCCGAAACGACTGAGGCGTTGTGCAGCGACTGCTAGTCGGCTTTGATCGAGATAGTTCATCTGCACCATGCGACGCTCACCGACGAACTGCGTATGGCCATGCCATGAGTGATCTGTTCGCCGGAAAGCAAGCAGTGTCCCTCCCAGTGGGGGTATTTCCGCGGCAAAATTATCGATATTATCTTTTGCGTAAAGCAGTCGCAGTTGCCCATCTGCATGATTCCATTCTTCGTTAAAATAGATCAGAACCGTGATGATCTTGCTCCTGTGATCTGTATGTATGTTGCCATCCGTGCGCTCACAAAATTTCCTAACGGTTATCGTAGTTGGCAGGGTCGCCAAGTCCAGGGAAAACTTCTCCCCTATTACAGTAGCGACTTCTGGTCCCTGTAACTCATCCATTAATGATCCAAACGTTGGCCCATAGGCAAGATCTTCAAGTGTATGGTTTGCCGCAGTATCGATCGCAGGGTAATCGTTATTTATATGCGCCAGCGTTTCGCGACTAATGAAGCCCGGAGCGATAAAGAAATCGAAGGGATCGGCCTGCAGGGGAGCAACCCGCAGCACCTCTAGGTTAATCTGAGACATGGGGGTATTTTAGTACGTCGTTTCAGAGTCGGGCAAGGCAGGAAGGTGATGGGAAGGTGTTAATAGTGCAGTAAATATCGGGTTTCCCATTTAGTGCCGAGGTTATTTGAGGTAACATCTGCCGCCTTTTCAGTTCCTTAAAGAGGGTGGTTCTGTCCATGGCCGACAAGGCGCGAGTCGTGGTTCGCCATATTATCATGTCACTTTGCTTTTGGCTGCCTGCCCGGCGCCGCAAGAAGGTAGAGCGATGGCTGCGTGGTAGTGAGGAATTTGCCAAACTCGAGCGCTGTGACTGGGTGCTTATGAGTTGGGGTAAGTCTGGACGAACCTGGCTTAGGGTGATGCTCTCGCGCGCCTACCAACTGAAGGGCAACCTCAATGTGAAGGAATTGCTGGATTTCGACAATCTGAAGAAGCGTGATCCGCGCTTGCCTGCCGTTTTTTTTACGCACAATAACTACTTGCGCGATTACACAAATAATCAGCACTCCAAGCGTCACTTTCAGGGTAAGCGGATCGTTCTACTAGTGCGAGACCCCCGTGACGTTGCGGTATCACAGTTTTTTCAATGGCAGTACCGGATGCGGCCTAATAAGAAGTTTATTAACGACTATCCGCCTCACGGCGCTGACATCACTGTATGGGATTTTGTGCTGGATGAAGAAGCAGGCGTCCCACGTATTGTCGACTATTTTAATGGCTGGGCACACGCTATCCCAGATTTAAAAGAGGTTCTGATAGTGCGCTATGAGGATATGCGTATTGATCCTGGCGCAATTCTATCGAGAATATTTGACTTCACAGGGGCGGACATTACATCAGAACAAGTTGAGGAGGCAGTCGACTTTGCGGCTTACGAAAACATGAAGAAGATGGAACAAGATAGTTTCTTCAAAGGTTCGGGTGCCCGGGTCAAGCCTGGCAATAAGGGCAATCCACAGTCGTTCAAAGTACGCAAGGCGAAGGTCGGAGGTTATCGCGATTATTTTAATGATTCTCAGTGTGCTCAGCTAGAGGCAATGATAGCCGAGCTCGATCCCATGTTCGGTTACTCCCCATGAAACTGCTCATTCAGACGGTGCGACAGGCGACGCAGACGGGGCGCAAGAAACTGTCCCGGCGTTTGCTGCATTGGCGCATGCGCGGTCAGCCGGAAGCGGTTATCCTCAAGGAAGAACGCAAGCTGCGAGGTGTGGAGCAATACAACAAGCTACGCAGAGCTGATATTGTTTTCGTATCCTTCGGCAAGAGTGGGCGGACCTGGCTTAGGGTCATGGTGTCACACTTGTTTCGCGTGATGTATGGCCTTCCAAAAAATGCCATAATCGGTTTTGACAACTTCCATAACCTTAATAAAAACGTACCGAAGACCTTTTTCACACACGATAACTATATCAAGGATTTTACCGGTGACGTCGAAACAAAGAAGCCGTTTTACGACAAGTCTGTGGTGTTGCTGGCTCGGGACCCGCGAGACGTCGCTGTATCCCAGTTCTTCCAGTGGAAACACCGGGTCAAACCCACTAAGGTTGCTATAAATAATTACCCGCCTAGAGGGTCGAGTATTAGCCTGTTTGATTTTGTCATGGGCGATAACGGTGGTGGTATGAAAGCCGTGACTGATTTCCTTAACCTTTGGGCGAACGAGGCGGTTAAGGTGCAGAAATTCCACTTGGTGCGGTACGAGGATCTGCGCGCCCATCCTGGTGAGGAGCTGCGCAAGCTTATGGATTTTATAGGAGTGAATGTAAGTGATACCCATGTTAACGCCGCCGTTGAGTATTCCTCTTATGAAAACATGAAGAAAATGGAAAGTAAGCAGCAGTTTCTTTTATCCGGCGGTCGTATGGTCCCGCGGGATAAGGACAACCCCGATAGTTATAAGGTGCGTCGCGCCAAGGTAGGGGGCTATCGCGATTACTTTACCGACGAAGAGGTGACGGCTATCGATGCTCGATTGGCAGACACCCTGGACCCTCTCTTTCATTATCACTAGTCGTTCCTTGTGTTGGCATGAAAAGTAAGCCTTACCAGAGGGAAATAGACGGCCTGCGGGCCATATCGGTCCTTGTCATCATCTTTTTCCATTTAAAGCTAGTGGCTTTTCAGGGGGGGTTCATCGGCGTTGACATATTCTTCGTCGTATCGGGATACCTGATTACTCAGATTATTGTCTCAGGCTTGGATGCAAGCTCGTTTACATTCGGGGATTTCTATCTAAGGCGAAGTGCGCGAATCCTGCCAGCACTGATCGCGACCATCCTGATTGTGTTGCCTTTTGCCATGTATTTGCAGCAGCCGGCGGGCCTGCTGCAGACAGCAAAAGAGAGCCTATTTGCTCTGCTATCGCTAAGTAACTTCTTCTTCTGGTCGGAATCCAGTTACTGGGCTACCTCCGCGGAGAAATACGTGCTGCTGCATACCTGGTCGTTAGGCGTAGAGGAACAGTTTTATTTGGTTTATCCCCTGATGTTGGTAGCTGCGCATCGTTGGGCAGGTAGGCGCGGTGTGATCATTTTACTGGCCATCGTTTTGGTAGTTGGCACCGCTGCTAGTGAAATAGTGCTTCAAATGAATCGCTCCGCCGCCTTTTACTTCACGCCGCTGAGGTTCTACGAGTTCGCGCTAGGTGGTCTCGTTGTAATGTTGCCCGCTCTCAAGGCACTGCAACGTAACGCTGCCTTCGCGAGTCTGGCGACGCTCGTCGGGATTGCGCTGATTTTCTATGCTGCTCTCCGCTTCAATGGCTTGATGCCGCTTCCCGGTGTCACTATGTTGATACCCCTTTCGGGAGCAGTGCTCATTCTCATCGCGGGCCCTTCTGCGTCTGCCCGAGCATTGCTCATGAATCCGCTGATGTCTTGGCTGGGCAAGATCTCTTATTCGTTATATCTCACCCACTGGCCGATCATCGTATTTTACCGATACTATTTCGGCGGCCATCTGACGGGGGTAGATCAGGCAACACTGTTCTTGCTGATTTTGGCAGCGAGCGTGTTGCTTAATATTGCGGTCGAACGTCGTTTTCGCCTGACTCGCGCTGACAATATGACTGCCGGCGGTAAAGCCGCACGTCATGTATTTTTGGGCATCGCCGCGGCGGCATTTGTGGTAGTGACCGTGTCCTGCCTGTTGTATGGCAGTCGTGGTTGGCCTTCTAGAATGCCTGAGGAGGCGCGGGCATTGATGAAGCTGAAGCCCTTCAAGGATATGAGGGCACGCAGGCAGTTCCTTGAGCAGCATTGCACACCTGCGGGAGAGATATTCTGCGGGGAGCGGCGCGACGATCACACCAATATCCTGTTATTGGGAGACTCCCGGGGCATCGACATGTACGTGGCTCTTAAAGAGGCCTATCCAGAGGCCAATGTCATGGTGTCCTATGCGATGGGCTGTGCACCGGTATTTTCGGAGGAGGTCAGTCGGCTTAGCCCGTTTTTTCCAAACTGTCCTGAGTTCAACCAGGCGCGACTACAAATGGCGCTCGAGGCGCCGGATGAGGACATTATTTTCCTTGCCAGCCAGATTAATTTCTGGCGGGAAGAGGCTATTCGAGAGACGGTTGAGCGCCTCACTGAAGCAGGCAAAACCGTCTTTGTACTGGGTCAGTTCTCTTTTGTGAAACATCGGACCCCTGTGGAGATAGCGATCGATTTGCTTCGATTTGGTGACGGTGGTGGTGGAATGGATAAATACATTGTGCCTGAGCCGTATCTCTATGACAGTGATTTCGCCGATTACCTCAATGCCTTGGGGGCGGTGTACGTTAGCCATAAGCCGCTGTTTTTTGACGGTGAATACCGCTTCACCGACCCAGATACCGGAAGACTGCTGACGTTAGACGGTGTCCATCTCAACATGTTCGGTGCGAGAAAGTTCGGCGCGTATCTGCGGGAATACTATCCCCTGCCTGAGTAGCTACGATGCCAAAAGTGTAGTCACCTACTGTAGTGAGAGGCACAACTGACGACTGAATGTTTCAAGAAACAATGCTGCTCGTTCTCGTGGATATGGTGAGACTTTTGCCAGTAATGATGGGAAGACTGCGCGGCTCTGTGTCAAAAGCTATGGTCGTCAGGATATTGCGCTGTTTCGCTAACCAGTGTTAGGCGCACCTTGGCTATGTGCGGTCCATCTTGCGCGACGGATCCGCCTTACTAATCCCTGGCGCAGTTGCTATGGCGCGTTACTGAATTGCGTATTCGGCGGGCGTGTGGGTGTGATCTGTTTTAGTGGGAGGCCAGTGAATGGCTTGTCCTTGCGAACATAGAAACGTCAAGATGCCGGTAGTTGCTGCATCAGGTAACGCTTCACGTTTTCTCCCATTACGGCGCGAATTTCCGCCTCGCTGAAGCCCTGGTCAAGTAGAGCCTGGGTCAGGGCAGCCAGACCGGCAGTGTCAAAAGGGGTAGTGACAGTCCCATCAAAGTCTGACCCCAACGCAATGTGCTCGATTCCGAGGAGCTCGATCCCATAGCGTATGGCACGCGCAATACCGGAGGGGGTTGGTTCACATATGGCACCGTCCCAATATCCCACACCGATGATGCCGCCCTGAGCGGCAACCTCTTGCATGAGACTGTCGTCGAGATTACGCGGCGTGTCACAATTGCCCTTGAATCCGCCATGCGACAGGATGACCGGTCGCGTGGCAATGGTGAGCACATCGCGTACCATCTGTGGCGAAGCGTGAGCAATATCGATGTTCATACCCAGGGCCTCGGCTCGGCGGACCACGGCCTCTCCAAATGGTGTTAAGCCCGCTTGACTTACGCCGTGTAATGATCCCCCAAGACGGTTGTCAAAGAAATGAGTAAGGCCTACGAAGTGAAGGCCTCTGGCGTGCAGTTTATCCAGATTATCCAGTTTGCCTTCCAGGGAATGTGCGCCTTCGATGAGGTACATGGCTGCAGTGACCGGCTCGCCCCGCCTCCGTGCAGCTATTAGATTGTTCAGGTCGGCCCGGTTCCTTACTAGCAATAGATTTGCTTCAGGGTTTTGCGTCAGCTGATGCAGTCTGTCCAGTTGGTAGTTAGCGCGCGCGTATAGTGAGTTCCAGGTGGCCAGAGGCCAGCCCTGAGCAATGGCTAGAAGCGTAATGTTGTCGGAGGCAGATGTATTGCGCTTGTAATTTTGTCCGCGGGGACTTTTAGTCGTGGCGGAAAAAACCTGCAGACTCACATTTCCTTGTCTTAACCGCGGCAGATCCACGTGGCCGCGAGTCGCCTCGTGTGCCAGGTCCCGCCGCCATAGAGTCGAGTCTGTGTGCAAGTCGGCGATGAATAAGCTGTCGTGCAGCGCTTGTCCTGTTTCTGTAACGGGGTATCGCGTATGCGTTTGCACCTGATTCATGCTGTGTTCCAAAGCGATTGGCACATAGGCCCGCATCAATACCACCAGGATGATGAGCAGGCCAGCAATGTAAAGCAGCTTTCTCAACCTATTTGCCCCTCCTAAGGCGGGGTCATCATAGCAGCGAGACCCGATAGACACGGGCTGCAGCCGGGCGCATGCTAAAGGAAGCTCAGGCGTGAATCAGTTTCAGGGCATCGGGGCGTAGGTGGCCCTGAGAGATTTCATCCTTGAGCAGGCTCTCGCTGAGTTCGCCATCTTCTATAGCCTCGCGAACTAATCTAAAAAAAAATGTTTCCTGATTCGCATCGGGATGCTTTGTATACCTGCCAGCAAACGTGTAGTCACCGAACAGTGCCCGGCGCGCGCGTCGACCCCAGTGCCTTGGAGGGAAGAGCTGAAAGGTATCGGCTGGACGGTAGTCGATCTTGAGTCCAGTCTTCCACGGCTGGGTTTTGCGCTTGGTGTTGTGCAGTAACTTGGTTTTTTCGTTGAGATTGTCGAAGTCATTCCAACAAGCCTCCAGCAATCCGATGGTGTTGTTGTCCTCCAGCTTAAGAGAAACCCAATTCATATAGTCGCGCTTGACTGGCTCAAACATTTCTGCAAAATCACGCTCGAACTGCCAGTGCTGCAATTTAGCGCAATCCAGGAGCATCACGCTGCTTGCGTAGGCGCCTTTGC
>JABSPW010000003.1 GCA_013214285.1 Halioglobus sp.
ACCCAGTCGCTTTACCATTCTCTCTGTTTTACCGCCAGGATTGGGCTTGCTCACCAGCAGTAATTCGAGACCGGGATAACGATCAAGCAGACGAGCATAGGCCTGCAACAGGAAATGCAGACCCTTCAGGGGCTGGTCTGCTGAACAAGTCGCCATCAACCGCATCGGGTTGCGCTCAATGTCGGGAAGCGGCGTAAAATCCTCTATACAGATCCCGTTATGGGCAACACTGATACCGGCCGGTTGCAATCCGAAATCCCTGGCAATGTCCTGGCGGGAGCAGTCAGATACCGTGACGATATTGCGCAGTTTGCTGATCACTCTTTTCTGCATTTTGAGGAATGAATGCCACCGCTTTATCAAAAGCTTCTCGCGCCAACTGCGCGCCGCATTTAGAGCAATCCTGAGGTCACTGGTGATCGGATGGTGTACGGTCGTCACAAGAGGCAGGCCCATATCCTGTATCTTCAGCATGCCGTAACTGAGGCTCTGGTTGTCGTGAATCAGGTCATAGTTGTCGCCGTGCTGACGCAAGTACTTCACGACGCGTCGACCAAAAGTGTAAGGTTCAGCAAAGCCACCCGTGAGCTGACTGCACCATTCGATAATATTGCTCATTGAGGTCAGGTGATGGGGACGCAAGGAACGCAAACCGTTTTCAAAAAGGTCCAAGCTTGGCAATGTAATCAATCGCACCCTGGGGTCTAGATTGGGGTAGGGAGGACCGGAGATCACATCCACCGTATGTCCTGCTTCTACCAATGCCTTACTGAGGTAGCGCAGGTAAATACCCTGGCCACCCCCGTGGGGCTGACTCCTGTAGCCCAGCAATGCAATTCGCAGGGGGCGCCGCAGCGCTTCACCAGGCACCCCCGTGCCGGGCGATGGCCTTGTTTTTGCCTGCACTGTACCGAGATGCCTAATTGTGGCGTCCTCAACTAAACGTATGAAGAAGTGAAAATTGTGGGCTATGGCGCTGACCTGGGGTGATGTAAGCGTGCCGGCCTCCCCGGGCCCCCGGCAAAAGGGGCTAAATTTTAATCAGCCAACAGACAAAAATCCAGCCCCTCCAGGCATTTGCAGAGCGTCTAGTCGCCAGCTAACGGTTTATGCCGCTATAATTTATCGCTTTGTCACCAGGAAATCGCCAGATGTCGGCTAAACCTTACAAGGGACTCATTCTCGCCGGCGGGTCAGGCACCCGCCTGCACCCGCTTACCAGCACCGTCAGCAAGCAACTGATGCCCGTTTACGACAAACCGATGATTTACTACCCGCTGGCGACCCTGATGCTGGCAGGCATTCGCGATATCCTGGTAATCACCACACCACGGGATCGAAGCGCCTTCAGCGACCTGCTAGGGGACGGCTCCGACTGGGGAATCAACATCCATTACACAGTCCAGCCCAGTCCGGATGGCCTGGCTCAGGCCTTCATACTTGGCGAGGAATTCATTGGCAATTCACCCGCCAGCCTCGTGCTCGGAGACAACATTTTCTACGGCGGCGGTTTTTCCAAGAAACTCACCAGTGCCGCAAGCCGCGACAATGGTGCGTCCGTCTTCGCCTACTATGTCCAGGATCCCGAGCGCTACGGCGTGGTCGCCTTCGACGAACAGGGAGTTGCCTACAATATTGAGGAAAAACCCGAGAAGCCTCTCTCGCATTACGCGGTCACCGGGCTCTACTTCTACGACAACGACGTGGTGGATATCGCAAAAGCTGTAAACCCCTCACACCGGGGCGAGCTGGAGATCACCGATGTCAATAAGGTGTACCTGGAGCGCGGCACATTGCAGGTGGAGGTGATGAGCCGTGGCACCGCCTGGCTCGATACCGGTACACACAACTCCCTGCTGGACGCTGCCAATTTCATTCGCGTGGTCGAGGAACGCCAGGGTTTGAAGATCGCCTGCCCTGAGGAAGTTGCATACAGGATGGGCTACATCGACGCCGAACAATTGCAGGCACTGGCGAAACCACTCGAAAAGAGCGGATACGGCGTATACCTGAACAGCCTCCTACGCGAAGAAGGGGTTGTGTTTGCATGAAGTTCATAGAGACGCCCCTGAAAGACGTTTATCTACTGGAACCCAAGGTCTTTGGCGATGCGCGCGGCTTTTTCCTTGAGACCTGGAATGTCGACAGTTTTCAACGGGCGGGCTTCGATCTCTCTTTTAAGCAGGACAATCACAGCCGATCGGCTCGTGGCATATTGCGCGGCCTGCACTTCCAGACAGAGCATACCCAGGGAAAGTTGGTGCGGGTCACTACTGGCGAAGTGTTCGATGTCGCCGTTGACTTGAGACGCGACTCCCCGACTCTGGGGCAGTGGTACGGCGTGAACCTGAACGCCGAGAACCACAACATGTTGTGGGTGCCGCCGGGCTTTGCCCATGGCTTCTACGTGCTGTCTGAATACGCGGACTTTCTCTACAAGTGCACGGACGTCTATCACCCACCCAGCGAACTGACCCTGGCCTGGAACGACCCCGCCGTGGGTATCGAGTGGCCGGTACCGGCGGGAGAGCAACCTCAGCTATCAGAGAAAGATACCAAGGGGCTCAGTATGGACGAAGTCCCCCTGTTTGATTGATCCCCGAATCGCACCACGCTGATACACCGCAGCTTCTAATTCACCAGAAGCGGCCGCCACCAGTCTTCATGCGCCAGGTACCAGTCAAGGGTGCGCCGAAGACCCGTTTCGAATGTTTCTGCAGGCCGGTAACCCAGTTCATTGGTAATCTTGGTAGCATCAATGGCATAGCGCCAATCGTGTCCAGCGCGATCCTCGACAAAAGTAATCAGGTCACGAGTACTGACGCCTCTGGCACCGGGCCCGTCTGGAAAGCGTGCAGCAAGGGACGGATCTTTGGTAAAGCGCAAGTCCACCTGGTCACACAACAAGTGCACTATATCGAGATTATTCCATTCGTTGTTGCCCCCGATATTGTAGGTATCGCCGACCTGGCCCCCCTGCAGCACCAGCTCGATACCGCGACAGTGATCCTCGACATACAACCAGTCGCGGATATTACTGCCATCACCGTACACCGGCACGGGTCTACCGCGCAGTATGTTGGTGAGACACAGGGGAATGAGTTTTTCCGGGAAGTGGTAGGGGCCATAGTTGTTAGAGCAGTTGCTGGTTGTGACCTGCAAGCCGTAGGTATGGTGATAGGCGCGCACCAGGTGATCCGAGGCGGCTTTACTGGCCGAGTAAGGTGAATTGGGCTCGTACTTCTGCTCCTCGAAAAAGCCAGGCGCATCAATACTCAGGGAGCCATACACCTCGTCAGTCGATACGTGATGGAAACGATGCTCCAGCGCTTTACCGTTCGCGCACCAGCTTTCTCGCGCAGCTTTTAAAAGTGTGTGCGTACCGACGACATTGGTCTCGATAAAGGTATCCGGACCGCTAATTGAGCGGTCTACATGACTCTCTGCCGCGAAGTGCACCAGTGTATCTATCGCGTGGTCCTTGATAGTGGTAAGCACACGATCATAGTCACAAATGTCCGCGTGCACGAAACTGAACTGGTCGTTGCCCTGCAAAGCCTCGAGGTTGGCGCGGTTACCCGCGTAGGTGAGGGCGTCAAAGGCGACGACCTTGTCATCGGGGTGCTCCCGCATCCAGTAGTGCACAAAATTGGCGCCGATAAAGCCTGCGGCGCCTGTTACGAGAAGGGATTTAGCCATCTGCCATTTCCTTGTAATCCATGAGCATTGCCCGCAGTTGCTGCCGCCAGTGTGTCCCCTCGAGTTCCAAATCGCGCCAACTGCTGGTCTTGTCTAACACACTGTAGGCCGGGCGCTGTGCCGGGGTGGGGTACTCTGCTGCAGGGATCGGACGAACCCTTACCGACCGTCCGAGCAAGCCCACTGCCTGAGCCTCCTCAGCAATCGCCGTGGCGAAGTAGAAACAACTGCACACACCAGCATCACTCCAATGATAAATACCCGCCAGCGCAGGCCTTGCCACCGCAGCCCAGGTCGCCTGGGCCAGTCCGTGCGCCCAGGTGGGAGTGCCTACTTGATCGACGACGACGGCTAATTCATCGCGCTCACCCATCAGGCGCAACATGGTTTTGACAAAGTTGCCACCGAAAGCAGAATAAACCCAGCCGGTTCGTATCAGAACAGCGGTGGGGCACGCCTGTCTAACGGCCAGCTCACCGGCCAGTTTGCTGCACCCATACTGGCCCAGTGGCGCTGTTTCGGCATCCGGCTTATACGGTGTAGATGCCACACCGTCAAAAACAAAGTCTGTGGAAATGTGAATGAAGCGGATATTCCACTGGGAGCAGGCCCGCGCGAGCACCCCCGGACCCTCAGCATTATCACGATAAGCCGCTTCAGTTTCGGATTCGGCTTTATCAACTGCTGTATACGCTGCAGCATTTATTATCTGTCGCGGTGCCACATCGGTAATACAACCCAACACAGCGTCCCCATCGGCAATGTCCAGCTCCGCTCGGGTTAAGAATAAGGCATCTACTGCTTCAGGCACCGTTCTTTGCAGCTCACGACCAAGCTGTCCACCCGCGCCCAACACCAACACTTTCTGATCCAATACAATGCCTCTATCTGCAGACTGCCGCCCCACGGACGCGGGATTTACTCGACCGGTTCCAGCCAGTGGCTATTTTCGCTGCGATTGCCGCGTACCGTATCAAAGTACATAGCCTGCAGCTTCGTAGTCAAAGGGCCCCGACCACCGCTGCCTATGACACGACCGTCCAGTTCGCGAATGGGCACCACTTCTGCCGCAGTGCCGGTAAAAAAAGCTTCGTCCGCGACGTACACTTCATCGCGTGTAATGCGCTTTTCTCGAACGGCGCAGCCCACTTCTTCCGCTAACGCAAAAATTGTATCGCGAGTAATCCCTTCCAGGCAGGAGGTAAGATCGGGGGTACAGATCACGCCATCGCGCACGATAAAAACGTTTTCACCACTACCCTCGGCGACGTAACCCTCATTATCAAGCATCAGCGCTTCTTCGGCGCCGCAGTCGAGCGCCTCACGCAGCGCCAGCATCGAATTGATGTAGTTGCCATTAGCCTTGGCCTTACACATCGCGATATTGACGTGGTGACGCGTGTAGGAAGAGGTGCGAACACGGATACCCCGATCTCGAGCATCCGGATCCATATACGATGGCCATTCCCATGCAGCGACCATAACATGGGTGTTAAGGTTGTCCGCCCGCAGCCCCATGCCCTCAGATCCGTAAAAACACATAGGCCGCAGATACCCCTCCTCAAGTTTGTTGAGTCGCACGACATCCCGCTGGGCCTGGTTCAGCATATCCCTATCGAAAGGCATCTTCATGCCCAATATGTGGGCTGAGCGAAACAGTCGTTCCGTGTGCTCTTTCAGACGAAAAATGCAGGTGCCCTTGTCCGGCGTCTTATAGGCGCGCACGCCCTCGAATACACCGAGACCATAGTGAAACGTATGAGTCAGCACGTGCACCCGGGCATCGCGCCAGGGAACCATCTCTCCATCCATCCAGATCAGACCATCTCGATCGGCCAGGCTCATCACACTACTCCTATCTCTTCATTACCGGTTTCTTGCGGACCTCTATCCACATACGGCTGAAACAATTGTTGCCACTTGACCCTGACCGCGGCTCGCGCATACCTGTCAGCAGGGACAACATCCTGAAGCCGCTGCAAAGAAAGTTGGTGTGCAGCTGAAAGGCGGGCAAGGCAGCCTTGTATCAGTGCCTCGCACTGCTGGGGCTCAAACAGGCCTTCTCGACTCAAGACCTCAAGAATCCGCACTTTATCGGACCAGCACGCAAGCTCCACTACCCGGTGGGGCTGCGCCATGACCGCATATTGCAACACAAATTCGATATCGACGATACCACCGACGCCCTGTTTTAGGTGAAATTGCCCCTTCACAGGCTGTCCATGTGACACCAGATAGGCGCGCATTTTGTCCCGTATACCGGCTGCCTTCCGAGCAAGCTTGCCCTCGTCACGCGCCCCACGCAGCGTGTCCGCGCGCATTTGGTCTAACGGCTCCACCACCGCATGGTGTCCTGCCACACGGCGCGCCCGCACCAGCGCCTGATGCACCGACGTCCACGCACAATCATGAGGGTCGTTGCGAAATGCCTGCACCAAGCTCATCAGCATCCCGGACTGGCCGGCGGTCAGGCTAAGAACTCAGCATTCGATAACAGTTACTTATCGTGATCGGACTGCCCCGCTTCAGCACATACAAACATCGGCCAATACCTGACTGAGCCAACGAGGACGTACCGCGCACCGTTGCCAGCGTGTCGGCTAGCCAAGATAAACCTAGCAACAATGCGCAATGTAGGCCGAGACCGGAGCTTAATGGCAGTCAGCTGTCATCAGGTATCTATCTGCGGCGCGACCCGCATAACCTCCTCAATCGTGGTCTCGCCCCGAGCAACTCGAGTAGCGCCACTTAGCCGCAAGGTACGCATGCCCCCATCCATAGCAGTCTCACGAATCCGCGCAGTGTCGATATGCTGGACAATCTGAGCCTGCACTGAACGACTGTTGACAAGCACCTCGTAAATTCCCTGTCTACCCACATAGCCTGTATTTCGACATTGCTCGCAGCCTACGGGATGGGCGGTCTGCTCGGGCGGCTCAAGCTTCCACGGATCAGTCAACTGCTGCCAGGCATCTAGGTCGACTGCGCGATACTCCTTGCAGTTTGAACAAAGGATGCGCACCAGACGCTGCGACATGATGCCGCGCAAGGTAGCGCGGATTAGATAGGAGGGCGCACCCAGTTCCAGTAGTCGAGAAATAGAACTCGGCGAGTCGTTGGTATGTAACGTAGAAAGGACCAGGTGTCCCGTCAGAGCTGCCTGAATCGCCATATTCGCAGTCTCCAGATCACGAATCTCGCCGATCATGATAATGTCCGGGTCCTGCCGCATAAGAGCGCGTACACCTGAGGAAAAGTCCAGATTGATTGCGTGATTCACCTGCATCTGATTGAACGCACTCTCGACCATTTCGATGGGATCTTCTATTGTGCAAACATTCACTTGATCCGTCGCCAACTCGCGCAGGGTTGAATAGAGTGTCGTGGTTTTCCCGGAACCGGTGGGTCCGGTCACGAGTACGATGCCATGCCCGAAAGCTGTCATATCGTGCCAGCTTTGAAGGTCATCATTCGCTAGACCCAGTTCTTCAAAGCTTCGCTGCAATACATCAGGATCAAATATTCGCATCACCAACTTTTCACCGAAAGCAGTGGGCAAAGTTGCTAGCCGAAGCTCTACCTCGTCACCATTCGGGGAACGGGTTTTGATTCGTCCATCTTGAGGCCGACGCTTTTCCGCCACGTCCATCCTACTGAGTATTTTGACGCGACTACTCACTGCCGCACATACTTGTGCTGGAAATTCATAGACCGTATTCAACAAACCATCGATGCGAAACCGCACGGCACCCACTTCGCGACGCGGCTCAATATGGATATCGCTTGCGCGCTGCTCGAAAGCATATTGCAATAGCCAATCAACGATTCTGACGATGTGCTGATCATTCGCGTCAGGCTCATTGGTTGCGCCAATTTCGAGCATCTGTTCCAGGTTACCTAGCGCGGCAGCACTTTCCTTTCCGCGAGAGCTAGCTCCCCGAACTGAACCGGCCACACTGTAAAAATCAGTGGTCTGTCGCATGATTTCCCTAGGGTCTGCCAACACTCGTCTCACGGGCTTACGCAAGACGTGTTCCAGATTAGACTCCCAACCTCGAACCGCAGGCTCCGCGCTGGCGATGACAACCTCCTCATCATGCACTTCCACAGCTAGAATCCTGTGGCGTTCTGCGAAGGCTCGCGACATCACATCCGCCACTGCCGCCACATCGATTTTCAGCGGATCTATGCGATACACTTCCTGATTGACCCGCTTACCCAACCACTTGAGCAGCATGTCCATAGTGAGATGCGCGCCAGGCATAGCGGCATTGCGGTAATTCTGTTCAGCGATAAATACCAGCGGGTGGGCTTTCAGCCCAATAGCAGACTTCGTACGCTCAAGGTCTTCCGCTGCCAACAAGCCATCGGCATGAAGCGCCTGAGCCAGCGCAGCCAAGCTGAGACGAGTATCCAAAACAGGGTCACTAAAATCGGTCGTCATAATTACCATGCGCCTTTACAGCGGCGGATGTCCTCCGTCCGGTGAATGCTAACACAGCGCCCTGCCTCTTGGCGGCGGTGCCGCCAGTGTCTACACTGATGGGCGTGAGTCGATTCGGCGGAACCCTGATGTCCGACACCCATAAAACCATTGTTGACCGACTGCGGCAATTAGTCGGCACAGCCTCCGTCAGTTCTACCGATAGCCACTGGGACCAGGGCAATCGCAACGTCATTGATCTGCTGGCGGGTTGGCTGGAGCATTCGGGTTTCGCTGTTGAAATTCAGGATGTGACCGCTGATGGCGCCAAAGCGAACCTGATTGCCACCCGCGGCTCCGGGCCCGGCGGCCTCGTACTCTCCGGACACACAGATACCGTACCTTTCGATGAGGGGCGTTGGCACTCTGACCCGCTGGGACTAACCGAACGCGATGACCGCCTCTACGGCCTCGGCAGTACCGACATGAAAGGCTTCTTTCCAATGGCCCTCGCCGCGGCCGATAGCTTCAGAAATCTGCCGCTGAAACAACCACTGGTTTTACTGGCTACGGCGGACGAGGAGAGTTCCATGCAGGGCGCCCGACAGCTTGCCGAGGCTGGACGGCCACTGGGTCGCGCGGCCATTATCGGCGAGCCAACGTCCTTGGTTCCCGTGCGCATGCACAAAGGCATCATGATGCAAGCAGTGCGCTTGATCGGACAAGCGGGCCACTCGTCCAACCCTGCGCTGGGCAACAGCGCCCTGGAGGGCATGCACGCGGTAATCGGCGATCTGATTGCGTTTCGCACAGAGATGGCCCAGCGTTACAGTAACGACTTATTCAATGTTGTCATACCCACCCTAAACCTGGGCTGTATTCACGGCGGTGACAGCCCCAATCGCATCTGTGGACAAGCAGAGTTGCACTTTGACTTGCGGATGACGCCAGACGGCGACAACGCGTCAGTACTAGCAGAAATAGAAGCGCGCCTTACACGCCTTGCCGATCGCCTGTCGCTGCAGATCGAGATACACCCGCTGATCGACACTATCGAGCCCTTCGAGCAAGCGACAGGCGGTGAGCTCGTACAACTCGCCGAATCACTGACCGGCCACACTGCCGAGGCGGTCGATTTTGCCACGGAAGCGCCTTTCCTGCAGCGGCTAGGTATGGAAACCATTGTCATGGGGCCCGGCTCTATTGACCGAGCACACCAACCCGACGAGTACCTTGAGTTGAATCAGATACAGCCCTATATCAGTCTGCTGGAACAGTGCATCAGGCACTACTGCCTGTAATCTGATGGCGCTGTGAATTATTGCCACTGGGTAAAGTCACCGGGTTTGGGTACGCTTACCTCCCGTTTATTCATCGAATGGACAATCTTGTGACTGTGCAGGGCCGGGACCACATACGCTGGTTAAGGAATTCAGCACCCTACATAAATGCACACCGGGGGAAAACCTTTGTGCTGATGTTGGGGGGTGCAGCTGCGCAGCACGACAGCTTCCCCAATATCATCCACGACATCGCATTGCTTAACAGTCTGGGTGTGCGGCTGGTCATTATTCACGGCTCGCGGCAACAAATTGAGCAGCGCCTACACCAAGCCGGGTTATCCACGGAGTTTCACGACGGCATGCGGATTACCGATAACGCCGCGTTGGAACACGTCAAAGACGCGGCGGGATCTTTGCGAGCACAGATCGAGGCGCTTCTATCCATGGGTTTGCCTAACTCACCGATGCAGGGTTCGAGTACGCGGGTTTGCTCAGGGAATTTCATCGCCGCACAGCCTATCGGCATCGTGGATGGGGCTGATCTCCACCACACGGGCCGCGTCCGGCGTATCGACACCCAGGGGATAAATCTGCAGCTGGCTGAGGGCTCAATAGTGCTGCTGTCACCCCTCGGATATTCACCCACAGGAGAGATATTCAATCTTGCGTTAGAAGATATCGCGGTGCAGTGCGCGTCGGCTATTCATGCCGATAAACTGCTATTGTTTGGCGCAGCCCCTGGCCTTATGAACAAGACAGGCGCGCTGATCCGCCAATGCACCGTAGGAGAAATCGGCTCTCTGGACATTGACGATGCCGAGCAAGCGGCGCTGCTCCAAACGGCGAAGCGGGCTTGCCTAGCAGGCGTAAAGCGTTGCCATATATTAAGCCATGAGGATGAATGCGCTTTGCTAGAGGAGCTTTTCACGCATGACGGCTGTGGCACACTCGTTGCTAACGATAATTATGAACAGTCACGCCAAGCCAACATCAATGACGTGGGTGGCATATTGGAGCTGATCGAACCGCTAGAGCAACAGGGTATCCTGCTGAAGCGCTCGAGGGAATTACTGGAAGCGGAAATACACCGGTTCAGAGTGCTTGTGCGCGATGGAAGAACAATCGCAGCAGCAGCACTCTATCCGTTTCCCGAACATGACTGTGCCGAATTGGCGTGTGTCGTTTCTCACCCCGATTACCGCGGTGGCCAGCGCGGGCAAAGGCTGTTGCAAGAACTGGAGCAAGACGCACGGGGCCAGGGGCTAAAGCGCTTATTTGTCCTTACCACGCAAACGGCTCATTGGTTTATCGAGCAAGGCTTCGCGGAGTCATCCAAAGATGAACTGCCTAACCAGAAGCAATCGCTTTATAATCTGCAGCGCAATTCCAAAGTCTTTTTCAAAGATATCTGAGGACGCACCTCTTCCTGAGGCTTTAGCTACTAATGATAATTCGTGCCGCAAATCCATCCGATTTACTACCGCTTGCCCACTTGAGAAATGCTTTGTGGCCAGAGAAGATAGAAGAACACCAAAAGGTTCTCGCCCAATTTTTTGGTGGTGGTCAATCGCGTATTGATCATCTACTAATCGCTCTCGATGCTGCTGACCGTCATGTGGGTTTTGCAGAGCTTAGAGTGAGAAATTGTGCTGAAGGTAGTCCAAATCATCAAGTGCCTTTCCTGGAGGGTTGGTTTGTCATCCCAGAATACAGACGAGAAGGGATCGGTACAGCACTCATCCGCGGCGTCGAGTCGTGGGCAACGGGACTCGGCTATACTGAACTCGCCAGCAATACCATGTTGGGCAACATCAGGTCCCTTGAAGCTCACGCTGCAGTGGGATTCGAGGAAGTGGTACGCACGGTAAACTTTATCAAGGCGTTGTAGTATCGAATTACCACCCGAAGTTATCGTCGAGCTCAAGGCGGGACGCAAAGTCCGCGCCATCCGACGATTGCGCAAGCACGAGTCTATCGGACTCCGTGAAGCGAAGCGGCGTATCAAAATTTATCTGCAAGAACACTCGGGCGGTGCGACTCCCGTAATCGCTCAGTCGGACGGTGGCATTGGTCGTATCATCATGCTCATTGTCGGCGTCAGCGCGATATTTGCCATCTACCGATTTTTCACGTGAAACCGCCCCGACTCTGGGGCAGGGGACTAGGGTGGGCTGTAATTGGGTCCCTACTAGCCATGCCTATGGAAGGATAGCATGGCCGAAAAGGTAAAAAGCGGATCACTCTGCAGCGTGCCATGTTCCTAGCGGCTTACCACACAGCGACCCAGGAGAAACTGTTGAGGCCCAGTTGGCCTTGATAAGGGGTCTCGACAAGGATATCGGTGTGACTTAATACAGACTACCCCCCAGATGTTGTCTCTCTCAAGCAGTGTCAGTCGTCGCGCGCAGCTGTTACCTATCGTGCATAAAGCGATCTCTCGACGAGGCTCTGCTTGATAGCGGCTCGTTTTAGCGGCGTCAGCCTGCACTGGTATACGGTCTGACGGGTAAAACAACAGGATTTCTGGTATCCTGCTCCACCGTGTTTTTAGTGGTGTCTGCTTCTGCCTCGCGAGGCAAGCGGCCATATTTGGAACCCCACACAATGCCTGATTATCGCTCCAAGACTTCGACACATGGCCGCAACATGGCCGGTGCTCGCGCCCTGTGGCGGGCTACCGGGATGAAAGATGAAGATTTCCAAAAGCCCATTATTGCGGTAGTAAATTCTTTTACTCAGTTTGTGCCTGGGCACGTGCACTTGAAGGACCTCGGTCAATTGGTCGCCGGCGAAATTGAAAAAGCTGGGGGTGTAGCGAAGGAATTCAATACCATCGCAGTAGACGACGGCATCGCAATGGGCCATGACGGCATGCTCTATAGTCTGCCTTCGCGCGACATTATTTCTGACTCTGTGGAATACATGGTCAATGCCCACTGCGCAGATGCCATGGTCTGTATATCCAACTGTGACAAGATTACTCCGGGAATGTTAAACGCCACAATGCGACTGAATATCCCGACCGTATTTGTATCCGGTGGACCCATGGAGGCGGGAAAGACAAAGCTATCAGAGAACAAGCTGGATCTGATAGACGCCATGGTAATCGCTGCGGATGAAAAGGCTTCAGACGAGGAGGTTGCCGAGTACGAGCGTTCCGCCTGTCCCACCTGTGGCTCATGTTCAGGTATGTTTACCGCCAACTCGATGAACTGTCTCACTGAGGCGCTAGGACTCTCATTGCCTGGTAACGGCTCCACACTGGCCACACACGCCGATCGGGAACGACTGTTTCTGCGTGCGGGGCAAATAATCGTTGCGCTTTGCAAGCGTTATTATGAGCAAGATGATGAAACGGTGCTCCCTCGACACATCGGTAGCTTCAGGGCGTTTGAAAACGCCATGAGCCTGGACATTGCAATGGGCGGATCTACAAACACAATCCTGCACTTATTGGCGGCGGCTCAGGAGGCCGAGTTGGAGTTCACATTGAAGGACATCGACCACTTGTCACGTAAGGTCCCGCAACTGTGCAAGGTGGCGCCTAACACGCCCAAGTATCACATGGAAGATGTCCATCGTGCTGGAGGCATCATGGCCATTCTTGGCGAGCTGGATAGGGCGGGACTGTTACATACCGGGTGCCCAACGATACACAGCCCGACACTGGGCAAGGCGCTCTCTGAATGGGATATTGTGCAGACTGGCGACACTGCAGTGCAGCAGTTTTACAGTGCAGGCCCGGCAGGCATCCCCACGCAGGTAGCCTTCAGCCAGGATACGCGTTGGCCGAGTCTGGATGCGGATCGCGAGCACGGCTGCATACGATCTATCGACCACGCTTACTCACAAGATGGGGGCCTGGCGGTCCTTTTTGGGAATATCGCCAAAGACGGCTGCGTCGTGAAGACCTCCGGCGTGGACGATTCCATCCACGTGTTCTCTGGCCCTGCGTATGTTTGTGAAAGTCAGGAGGAGGCAGTGGACGCCATACTCAAAGATCGCGTGCAGGAAGGCGACGTTGTCATCGTACGTTATGAAGGTCCGCGCGGCGGCCCCGGCATGCAGGAAATGCTTTACCCCACCAGCTATATCAAGTCCAAGGGACTGGGCAAGGCCTGTGCCTTGTTCACAGACGGGAGGTTCTCTGGTGGGACCTCAGGCTTATCGATAGGCCACGCCTCTCCCGAAGCCGCAGCAGGCGGAACCATCGGTCTAGTAGAGGATGGCGATATCATCGATATCGACATCCCCAATCGCACAATTAATGTCAAGCTGTCCGACGAGGCACTCGCTACGCGGCGCAAGGAAATGGAAGCCAAGGGTGACAAGGCATGGCAACCACGCGAAGCGCGACCCAGAAAAGTTAGCCCGGCACTGAAAGTCTACGCAAAAATGGTGACCAGTGCGGACAAGGGTGCGGTGCGGGATATTTCTCAACTTGGCTGAGTCCATTCTGGATTTATCCGCTGCCTGATATGTGGGCGTCCTACATTGATCAACTGAGCCGCAAACCCCCACTGTATATGGCACTGGGTTGCGTCTCGCTGTTACTTGCAACCTACTCGTTCTTCGATGTGAACCTCAATTTTGATCAACGTACTGTCGGCGCGGCGCTGCTACACGGTATTGATGAATCGCAGCGGATTCGCGTTTACATCCTTGTCATTTGCGGCGTAATAGCCCTGCTTCTCGCTCTGTTCCTTAAACTACGGGCGCAATACAAATACCTTGCGTCAGAGGAGAAGGAGGCAACCCACGGGGCTGCTCTGGTGTTTATTTTGCTCGCCAATATGGTGCTGTATCTATACCAGGGCTCATCCATTTTCCTGCGGGCAAGCGCTGCCCTGCTGTTCTTGCTTATCGTGGGCTATGTATTCAAATGGCTGGGGACCAAAGGCTTCTATAGCAGCTTTGGGTGGGCGCTTCTGTCCCTGATTTTCCAGGGTTTGTTGATTGCAAGTGCTATCGCCGGGTTGCACGTACCTTTTGGGGGCGTTTATTTTTCTCTCGCCGCCGCCCTGCTCGCAACACTGATCTGGCTTACGAGGATCAAGGAGAACGGTTCAGAGTACTGGCAGCCATTGCTACTAAGCCATGCGCTTGTTCCCCTCATGTTCGCGCCCCTTGCGGTGATCGCTGCAAACGAAATACACCAGGCACTGGGTGTACAGTCCAGTTATAGCGCTTCTGCATTAACGATCTGGCTGGTGCTGTTTACAGGCCTTGCATTGGCAACACTGACGCGACTATTCAGAGACTCTGCACGGTTTATCGACATGCACCATGCAGAAGTCGGCGCGCGGCTGGAGCAACTGTTGGTATCCCGCTATCTACCTATCCTACTCGCTAGTTCAGTCGCTTTCAGTGAATACACTGGCGCCACCCCCGGCTCGGTCGCGCTGTTAAAGCATTTAGATTTTTTCCATGCCGGCGAGTCTATCGTGCCGGTTCAACAGATCATGCAATTTCGCAGCATGCCTTATATCGATTTTTTCCCAACGCACGGCCTATTCGATGTGCTTCCCCAGTTACTCTACCAATTTATGCATCAAGGCCCTTACATCGAGTCCATATTGTGGGGAGAGGGCTATGGCCTGGGCTGGCTCCCCAGAGTGCTATCCGTTCTCGCAATGTATTGGCTTCTTACCCTGTTCCTTGGACCCAGAGTCGCTTTTCTGGTGCTGATGTTTTTACCTACCTACCATCTACTGCATCCCTACTATGTCATTCTTTTGCTGCCACTACTTGCTCTGAAACTCGGAAGCGGAGTCAAGGGAAGTTGGCTGGTTCTCTGGATACTTCTGCTTCTGGTATTTCTTTGGCGGATAGATTTCGGTATCACAGCCTTAACTGGCTGTCTTTTTATGCTGGGGGGCTGGGCCTGGAGCGAACGGAGTGCAGCAGCAATCAGCGATGCGGTAGTGGCATTACTGGTCGTCTTTGGCATCTCAGCAATCACTCTGATCGCTCTGTCCGCAGCTGCTGGAAAATCCCCTATTTATCTCGCACAACAATTCCTGGCATATGTTCAGCTACAAACACCACTGGGCGCTAGACCGCAATTTGCACGGAGCCTTGATGTCGCCGCCGTACTGCAGTATCTCTTGCTTCCCCTTGCAGGAGCACTTGTCGCTGCATACTTCCTTGCGACCAGCCTCCGGCGTTGCCATCCTGACAAACGATTACTTGTACTTGCCTATCTGTCTGCCGCATCACTGGTTATTTCCATTCGTGCGCTTACTCGCCATTCCCATTACGACGGTGTATTCAATCCATTTTTCTTTGGATTACTAATAGCCCTCACTCCCGGTGTAGTATTCGCAATCTCTAAAACAACAAACGCATTAATTTTTATAGTCGTTTGCCTGGGGACCTATATGTATTTCCCTGTTTCTACGAGTGTTTACCAGCACATCCTCTATCGCTCGACTCTCGAGCAACAGTACCCCTACCCGGCAGGGACTGGTTTCACCACATTGACCACCGGTATGCCAGTCAAAGACAGGCTCCCCGATATTGATACCAGTGCAGAAGGACTGAGCCGTTTCTTGCGTGAATACCTTAAAGACGATGAAACGTTCTATGACTTCAGCAACTCACCCCTACTTTACGCGCTAGCAGGGAAAAAATTGCCCAGCTTTACCATGGAAACCTTTTATCACACCTCCGAGAAAGTACAGAAGTCCATGATTGATGATCTTTCCAAGCAATACGAAGCGGATACGCTACCAATAGTTTTATTCGGTCAGTATCCTGTATCCAGCGCATGGAACGGCATTGATGGAGTCCATAAGGAGGTTCGTTCCTATCGCATTGCAGAGTTCATCTACGCGCATTATTCACCCTGCGCGAGAATAGGACATCATGAAATATGGCTGGCGAGGAATCGATTTAATGGCACCGATTGTGCTGCAGAGCTGCAAGCAACACTCGCGGAAAATACCCACCAACCAGTAAGCAATATTTACCCAGTCGAGCCTTATCCGCAGAAGTTCAATTTGCGCAAACTACCCCATATTTGGGCAAACTTTGACACACAAGTGGACCATATTGACTGCTCCACGGGCGCACGAGTTACGCATACCCCAACAAGTGCAGCGACGACCTATCAACTCAGGCTACCTGAGGGCCAAGACAGCAGCACATCAGGTTACCTTTATCTGGAAATTTTGGCTATGCGCAATACCCGGGCGACTCTGCGCTATACCGATGGCAACAGCTTTGAATTTGACATTATTGGAAAAGACAAGCCACAGGCCTATCTGATCAGGGTTAGCAGCCAGTATGCGTGGCACCAAGGCACCGTTACAAAAATGCGTCTGGCGGCGGATGAACCGATACAGTTGATGTGCGCAGTAGTGGCACCCGGGGACTAACTGTCTTGGCCACGACGAATACGGATCCAAGCCACACTTACTGCCCATTGCGTTGTATCCGGCCTGCATTTTTAGTATAGGATAGCTGCGAAATGGCTTCGACGTCGGATACATACCGCACGGGCGGCAAGAGAGTGCTGCTTGGCACGGCGCTGATCATCGTAATCGTTCTGACTTTTGCGCTCGCGGCGCCGTTCCTCGATCTGCAATATTTTGAGTCTCAGCGCAATATCTACCAGGAGTTCTACAGCCGCAATCCCGTATGGGTTGTCTTGGCCTACATTCTTCTGGCAACGGTTTTTATCAGTCTAGCTCTACCTGTCACAGGCATAGCCGCGTTGCTCGCAGGCGCATTATTCGGTTTCCCAGTGGGTTTGCTCGGAAGCTCGGTGGCGAGCCTACTCGGCGCGACCGTCGTATTCCTCTGGTCACGCTACCTGTTTCGGGATTGGCTACAGAATCGCTTTAAAACACAGTTTGCAGTAATGAATAGGGGCATGGCAAAGGAGGGAAGCTACTATCTCTTCAGCGCTCGCCTATTGATGATTCTACCTTTTTTTGCGGTTAATATTGTCAGCGGACTGACCAATCTCAGACTCCATACCTATATGATTTCCACCTTCTTGAGCCAGACAATTGTCGTTGCTGTTTTTGTCTATGCTGGGTCCACACTGGCTGATCTTAACTCACAATCGGATATTCTTTCCGCAACCACTTTCGTTAGCCTGGCACTTGTAGGTATAGCGCCCCTGGTGCTGCACCGAATTATCAGCCACCTGTACAAAAATAATTTAGGGACTTAAAGCTGTTGTCCTCGCGGCGTACGACGGCAAATTGGCAAAGCACGCTCTCTCGAGGTGTCACCTCTGTTAATTTTGTGCCATGCTCGTACATTCTTAAAATCCACACAACTAGCGTTTAGCGTGTCGACTGACCCGATTCCATCACACTGCGTTATTATTCCCTTCTTGAACCGGCTGCAGCAGGTTGGCAGATGCGTGAATGCGTTACTAGCGCAGCTAACGCCCACCACCATTTTACTACTGATCGATGACGGCAGCTCGCCCGCCTGTGAGAGTAGCCCATACCTACAAGCGATTCTTCGCCATCATCAGGTGCGTTTGATCAAGCATCCGACCAACTACGGTGTTTCCGCCGCGCGCAACAGCGGTCTGCATTGGTGCAGGCAGCGGGAGTTTGACATCGTCATCATGATCGACAGCGACTGCCTGCCCGACGCCAATGTCATTGACGAACATCTTCGGCTGCACCGCGACCATCCAGAGGCGGCATGCATTGGCGCGGCCATCGTCGGCCAAGGGAGGTCACTTTGGGCCAGAATCGACGGCATCGCCTCCTGGGTACACGCGATGCCCGATGGCGATTTTCATTATGTCGCTCATCCCTATCATCTGGCCACCACCAACTTTAGCGCTAAATTGCCAGCAATCCCTGCCAGAGATTTTGTTTTCGAAGAACGCCTAGCCACCGGCGAAGACTGCCTACTCATTCGTGAAATTCGTCGAAAAAAGCAAGCGGTCTACTTTTCGCCAAAGCCCTCGATTGTGCATTTTGATCGCGAGGATTTCTGGTCAGTATGCAGGCATCACTACCGCTGGGGCCATCATCAGTATTTCATTCAGCTTGGCGGTGATCTATCGGAACGGTGTTTTAATCCCCTCTACCGCGCTGTGTTCTTTCTATGCTTTTTTTTGCTCGCCCCTGTTTTTGCAATGACTGGCTCGGCGCTCAACCTAAAACCCTGGCTCAAGACCAGGCCTGGCTACCTGCTGTATTACCCCTTCATATTGTTTTTGTGGTGTGCGAAATCCATCGCTGTATTGGAGGCATCGCTTCGACCGCGGTCTGTCCTGTGTCCAGCACGGAATGCGATAGCGTACGATGAAGTAAAATCTAAAACAGTGCCGCACAGCTAGAGAGAGGCGTTATTTTCTTTTTATGTTTGTCGAAAACTCTGCCAAAGATAGCTCCCAATTCGACCTCATCGTACCGGTCTACAACGAAGAAGCGGGTTTACCGGAATTTTTCAACCGCCTACAAGCATTGAAGCTGAACTGCCAGCCTATCTTCATCGACAATGCCTCAGAGGATAATTCACTGGCAATGCTGAAAGAATATCCGAACGCATTAGTTATCGAACACCCGATTAACACGGGTTATGGTGGGTCGCTCATCTCAGGCATGGAAGCAGGTAACAACGAGCATATCGTTATTATCGACGCTGATTGTGAGTATCCCCCTGAATGTATCCCTGAGTTAGAGAAGTCTCTAGAACGATATGACTTTGTTCACACCAGTCGATTTCTTAACAAGAGCGCTGCACAGCTGAGCAATATGCCGCTACTCAAGAAAGCCGGCAACAGGATGATTTCGAATGCTTTTAATCGGCTTTTTGACCAACAAACCACTGACCTGTATACCGGCTGCAAGGCCCTCAAACGCGCGTGCCTTGACAGATTTAATTTGCAACAAAAAGGGTTTGAGCATGTACTTGAGCTTGCCGCCAAAATGGTGGCGGCGGGATACGATATCGATGAAATAGCTGTAGATTTTAGACCGAGACAAACCGGCCACTCGAAAATGCTACATGCATCTGAGACGGTAAAGTACTTTCGACTTTTGCTGCGGTATGCCCGTCAGTTCAGAGCTGGTAAGCTGTCGCGGCCATGACGCCCAGTGTAACGACAAAAAATGATACGAGGCTGGTAGGGCTGATTCCCGCTGCCGGCAAAGGCATGCGCGCGCGCCCTTACACGCACGAAATTCACAAAGGCTTGTTCAGTATCAATGGCGTGCCAAATCTGCAACGTATTATCACGCTGATGCGCGACGATTTGGCAATCCGTGATATCTATATAGTGACCGGTTATCTAGGTGATAGTATCAAGGCGCACTTCGGCGACGGTTCCGATTACGCAGTAAACCTGCGTTATCTCGACAACGACAAACTTGATCGCGGCTGGGCATGGTCGATACTGCTGGCCAAGGATCACATCGATAGCCACTTCTGTGTCATGCTTTGTGATGAATGCTACATTAATTCCAATCATGAAAATCTGCGTGTAACTAACTACGAGCAGCACCTGGCTATCTGTGCGGGAATGCGCGTCGATGACGTGTCACTGATTAGAAAGAATTATGGCATCGGTATAGCGGGTGATTGCGTGCAGTCACTGACTGAGAAGCCGGAACATATTCTCAATGACCTCATGGGGAGTGGCACTTTCATTCTCAGTCCCGATGTCTTTCCACGGCTCGAAAACGCATTTGCGGAGGCAGAATTTCAGCTAGTCGATTTTGTCAGCTTCTTGAACCAGCAAATAGCGCATGGCGCCGATGTTGGCTTCTTCGAGCTCACAGGAACCTATGTCAATATCAATGATAGAGACTCCCTGCAATTGGCAAAGTATCACGACCGCATCAAGCATTTCCGCAACTACAAGACATCACTGCTGATCTCTTCGGAGGGCACAGAGGGGAACATCGCTTTTACCATTGATCGTTACCGTGAGTTGAATCTGTTCGACCAAATTGCAGTTGTACTGCCAGCGGACAATGCAATTCTGTCAGATCTGAAAAACTATCAATCCAGTTACAACAAGCTTGAAATCATTGTCTGTCCGAAAAGCACCAGCCAGTTTGGGTCGCGCCTGCGCCACGGCATGGAGAGGCTGGATGGCGACATCTTTATACTAACCGAAGCAGACTATTCCTTCGCCAATCGGGATGTCGAAAAGCTGTTGTCCTACCTAAAAGAGTCAGACATTGTCATCGGAACCCGCACAACCCGTCAGCTTATTGAGCAGGGCTCCACCATGCGAGGTATTGTCCGCGGCGCGCACACAGCACTTGGCAAGTTACTCGAGCTACTGTGGTGGCAACGTGAGGGTCGATTTACGGATGTCGGCTGTACCTTCCGCGCCCTGTGGAAAACAACCTATCAGCAATTGGAACCCAAGCTGGAATCCAATGGCCCAGAGTTTCTAGCGGATATGGTGATCGAGGCCTTGAACCAGCATCAGCGGGTACTTGAAATACCAGTGAACTATTTTAATCGGAGTCAATCACAAAACCGCATTTACCGCAACGCGGCCACATTTTTTCGAGTATTCTGGTTTATCATCAAACGTCGGATACGTTGAGCTGTCAGGCATATCCAACTTTATGCAGAAACAGATACCGGAACACAAGGGCATGCAGGGCCAATCGGCGAGGCGCTTACGTCGCGCAAGGCGGGCACCGGTTCCGGCAACTTTTATAACCGCGCTACTGATAGCATCCTTAGCCTTCTCGGACGGTAGCGAGGAATTAGCGGCTGACTCCAGGCCAACAAACGCCGGGGACGCCACAGCGACTGCAGAGTTTTTAAGATCGGACGACTTTGAGCGCGATAACGCACAAGCAATCGGCGGCGTATGGACAGATTGCAAAACCATTCACCCTGACTTTTTTGAACCACTGGGCATCCACGACGGCGGCGTAGTGATAGCAGACCCCTTCACCCGTCCCGGTCTCTATGGCCAGAAACAGCGCTGCCCAACGCCGCTGGAAGAGGGGCGTATGTATCCAGGAATAGGGTGCGCCTTTGTCGATACCGGCTCTACCACGGTTTCCGTCAAGATAATCTGGAGTGGGAATCACGGCATTAGCAAGCCACTACCCGTTGCTCATGTGGAGGCAACACCATTACTGTATGTTACGCCAGGCAACTCCAGGTTTGGGTTTGGTGCGTGGATTTCTGAGTTTTGGGGCAAACCGATTGTCTTTGCGGGCTACCTCGGGGCTCCTGTAGAAAACTTCGAAGTGGTTGTCGCTACGCTATTGGATGCGCATGAGCCTGGAACACCCCGCGAGCTCGAGTTACGGGCAGAAAAAGCTGGCGAGGTAACCGTATGGATTGACGGCAAACAGCTCGCTTTCGGCGAGAAACAGGGACTTAAGCCGATAAGGGTCGACGACGCATTAGCGCACAGCACGCTGCACGGAATCACCGTTGACGCACACTGTGTAAAACCAGCATCAGAGGTACCTCTTATCAAGGGCATAGAATCTGCTAGCATTGAGGTCATCGATTAGCGGCCCGGCTCTCCGCGGTGTTTTGCCCTAGGCCAAAACCAGAAATGTTCTGGAGATTCCTCTTGCACCTGGCCATTTTCAAGCAGCGCTTCCTGAATAACCAGTTGTTTGTCTTGGCGTTACTGGCCAGTGCATTGTTTTTTCCGGCGCTGGCGCTCGCAACCGAAGACCTACGCCGCGGTTTCACCCAGCCACCCGATTCGGCCAAGCCGCGGGTATGGTGGCACTGGATGAATGGCAATGTATCAAAATCCGGTATAGAAGCCGACTTGACGTGGATGAAGCGCATCGGGATAGGCGGCCTACATACCACAGATGCCGGACTGAGAACCCCCATCGTGGTCGATCCGCCGATCCCTTATCGAAGCCCGCAGTGGCAAGAGGCGTTCAGCCACGCCACAAAGCTGGCTGCGTCACTCGACCTCGAGTTCGGCCTGTTCTCCTCTCCAGGATGGAGTCTGACGGGAGGTCCCTGGGTTGCGCCTGCACAGGCGATGAAGAAGCTGGTATGGTCGCGAGATCATGTGTCCGGCGGACAGCGATTTATAGGTTCACTCACCCCGTTGCCACAAGTTACCGGGCCGTTCCAGGATATACCTTCCTATCAAACCACATTGCTCAGCGATCCGTTGCGTCCGCTACCGAAGCACGGCGGTGATACCATTGTAATTGCCTACCGCGACCGAGAACCACAGCAACTATCCGCAGTAGCCAATTCCAACGCCGGCGCACTTGATTACGCTGTACTCACAGACGATAACACGAGCACCAAAATTGATCTGCCACTGTATGCCAACTCAACCAGTGTGCAAGTAGATTTCAAGCAAGCGCTTGAAATACGCTCAGCCACAGTCTCGGCCGGTCCACCGCTGACGTCCATCAGGCTCTCTGCCAGTCTCGATGGCAAGACCTTTACCCCTGTCAGGGTGTTCTACATGGGAAACAACTCGCACACTACTGCGACTTTTTATCCGGTAAAGGCACGTTACTTTCGCTTCAATATCCACGTACCAAAATCCAAACTCCCCACATGGGACGCGACTGCTGTTGCAGGCGCTTCAGAAGAAGCCGTCGAAATATTGTTTCCACTTCGAGAAGACTCCAGCGTCGTCGAAGTGCGAGAGCTGGCCTTACGACAGGTCGCCCGCGTCAACGAATTCGAACGCAAGGCAGGTTTTCAAATCGCCAGCGACTACTACGCGATTGATACGCCTGCACAGCCCATAAATAGTGTCATACCGTTATCGGAGGTCATCGACCTGACAAACAACGTCACCACTGGTGGACACGTGGACTGGCAGGTACCACCCGGTGATTGGGTTATCCTGCGATTAGGTTATTCACTCTTGGGCACAACAAATCATGCTGCTTCTCGTGAGGGGACCGGCCTGGAGGTCGACAAACTCAACCACACCCACGTATCTGACTATTTTCATAATTACCTGGCTCACTATAGCCACGCGTGGAGCGCCCCGGGAGAGAATGTTCCGCGGCTGGATTCGATGCTGATGGACAGCTATGAAATCGGAACTCAGAACTGGACAGAGGACATACTGTCGCAGTTCCAGCGACTGCGAGGCTACGACCCACGTCCATGGCTGCCAACCCTAACCGGCATTATCGTGGGCAGCGCAGCCGACAGCGACCGTTTCCTGTGGGATTTTCGCAGAACACTCGGCGACCTTTTGATCGAGAACCACTACAAGACCTCTGCCGAGATCGCCTCCGCCTACGGACTGCAGTTGTACGGTGAAGCCATGGAATCTATGCGCTGGGCGCTAGGCGATGACATGGACATGCGGCGCTACACAGATATTCCGACCGCGGCAATCTGGGCATTCCCACCTGGAGCAGCGCCGAAACCCGGTACGGCAGCAGACATACTGGGCGCTGCATCTGTCGCGCACATCTATGGACAAAACCTGGTTGCCGTAGAATCATTGACTTCGGCGCTCGCGCCTTGGGCGCAGTCTCCGCGCGTATTAAAGCCTGTCATCGATCGCGCCTTCGCGCTCGGTATGAATCGCCCGATTATTCACGCGTCAGTACACCAGCCGCTAATGGATGCAAAGCCCGGCTTTTCCCTCTCATTCTTTGGTCAGAACTTCAGCCGAAACGACACCTGGGCGGAACTGGCACAAGACTGGATGGCTTATATGGCACGCTGCTCCTTCCTGCTGCAGCAGGGGCGACACGTCGCAGATATTGGTTACTTTTACGGTGAAGAGGCGCCACTGCCCGCGCTGTTTCCTGCACCCTCTATCGAGCTGGCTGCCGGTCTCCACTTCGATTTTGTCAGTCCGGATGCCCTACTCAACCAGTTATCCGTTGAGAACGGGCTTCTGCAAACGCCCGGCGGCGCCGTCTACCGTGTGCTTTACCTGGGTGGCAGCAGTTCGAAGATGACTTTACCTATACTTCGAAAAATCCGCGATCTGGTGGCTGGCGGGGCTACCGTGGTTGGCAGCAGGCCCTCTGGATCACCGAGTCTCAACAACAACCCGGCGGAGTTCGACCGGCTGGTTGAGGACGTTTGGGGCGGGACAGATACCGCTGCGCTAAACGGGCAAATTAACGCTGAAGAGACCCTTCAGGGCGCTTTGCACCGACTCGGCGTTACTGCAGATGTCGAGTTTCACGGCGCGGGTTCAGACACGCAGCTGGATACAGTCCATCGGCGCCTAGAAGACGGCGACATCTTCTTTGTCAGCAATCGCTCGCCCGTATCAGTTTCCCTTGACGCCAGTTTTAGAGTCACTGGTCGGACACCCGAATTCTGGAACCCGCAGTCAGTCAGCATGCGGCAGGCGCCCTATCGTTTTGAGGAGGGTAGAACACTCATACCCTTGCAGTTAGGTCCCCACCAATCGCTGTTTGTTGTTTTCCTGCAACCCACGCAATTACCACGACGTGAAGAGAGCGCCAATTCACACAGCGTCATTAAGGAGCTGAGCGACGACTGGCAACTGTCTGTTCCTACAGGGGCAGAGCCGCTGGTGGTAAACACCAAGGGCTTGCAGTCCTGGAGCACGCATGAGGACCCCAGCATCAGATACTTCTCAGGTACCGCGACCTATCGGCAAGTTGTTCACCTTGAAGCGGACTGGTTGCAAGAAGGGCAGCGACTGTACCTGGACCTGGGCGATGTACGAGAGTTTGCCCAGGTCACGGTAAACGGGCAGGATTCCGGTACTCTGTGGGCGGCCCCCTACCGCACAGACATAACCGATGCCCTGCAAGCGGGTGATAACCAGCTCGAGGTCCGTGTTACTAACCTATGGGTCAATCGCTTGATCGGTGACCGTCAGCCCGGTACGAAGCCAAGCACCTTCACCGCAATACCGGCCTACACGGCAGCAGCGCCCCTATTTCCATCGGGTTTGTTGGGCCCGGTCCGTATCGATGGCACAGTGATCGAGTAGTTTCACTACCGATCAGAAATCCAGATCGGTAACCAACGTCACGCGGTGGCCCTTGTCCAGGACCAGTCGGGCGGGACAGTCCATAGACCCTATCCGCGGATCCAGAAACTGCTGTAACGCACGGCGCTTGTGTTCACCTAAGAACAGCAGGAAAACAACACTAGATTCTAGGATTGCATGCTTACTCAGTGTAATTCTGCGGGCCGGGGGTTTGGGTGCGTCATCGATAACTAGGTAGTGATCCTTCGATACCAGCGGCCTAGTATCATGCGGAAAGATAGAAGCGACGTGACCGTCCTCTCCTACCCCCAGTATCACTATGTCCAGGCAGTTACCCTGTGAAAAAAGTCGATTATACGTGGCAACATTTTCCCGCAACAGGAAATACGTGTTGCATTCAACACCCAATGCGTCATGCAGGAGTGTTTCATTTAGCTCACGGGGACTGCAGTCAAGCCTTTCATCGCACAGGAAAATGTCCAGACAAGATGGCGGCAAGGGGTTGTCTCGCAAAGCGATTTGCAGCGCTGCGAGAAAACCCGTTATCGACCTTCCCCCTGGCAGAGCCACTCGCACCCGCGGCTGACGTCGGTGAAACTCGCGACAACACGCCACAAAGTCTCGGGCAAATGTCAGGCAAAGGGCCGACTGATTGGGGTGCTGCAGCCTTTTCACCGGGCTTCGTGTCCACCGAAAAGGCGCCGCATCAAAGCCAAAGTAGTCACCGTTTTGTCAGCAGCGGGGGACGCATCGCCGCGCGCACGAATTGCGGCGTCTATGGCCGGAGTGGCAACACCAACATCCGTTAGTTTATCCACCAGTTCAACGGTTTCACTGCGCGCGATAGTTCTCTTTTCCGAAAAATCGTGCGCTTGCAGGCATGTCAGCGCTGTGCCTACCAACCTGGATTCTATGATGCTGCCCTGCTGCCAAAGCGTGAACGTATCGATGATCTGCTGCTGGGTGAAACCATGCTCGAAATACAAAGCGACACCTTCAGCAATGCTCTGCATCATCCCGTATTCGATCGCATTGTGGATACCCTTGGCGAGGTGTCCATAACCAGGCCTGTCATAGCAGGTATAGTGACCGCCTAAAGCCTCCAGCACGGGCCGCACACGCTCCAGCGCAGCAGAGGAACCACTGACCGTCATGGGTGGCCCACGCTGCGCACCTTTGATACCACCACTACAACCCACCTCTACATGATGAATTGCCAGCGCCTCCAACCGGTGCCGATGCCTTATGGAATCCTCAACGTCGCTGTTGCCTCCATCGATCACTGCATCCCCTTCACCCAATAATGGGGCGAGCTGCTCCAACACCTGCGACACTGCACCCGCAGGAACCATCAGCCAGATGACCTTTGTCACCTGCAACCGGCTTACCAACTCAAGCAGCGAGTCGACAATCGTCAGGTCCGGATCATCAATAGCATCGCACTGGTCGTAGGCAATGACCTCAAACTCCTTACTCAACAAGCGGGCCATCGGCAAACCCATCCGCCCAAGGCCGATAAACCCCATTATTTTCTGGCTCATGATTGCCTTATCCTGGTTGCTTGCGCGCCACCATCTCGGCAGCAGCATAGTAGGCGCCAAGAATGCCGATATCCTGCTGCATCCGGCATCGCATGACCTCTGGCACAGGCCGATTTACGGTAAAACCCGCTATTTCATCCTGACCGGGAACAATACTATCGAACTGCGTCAAACCCAGAGAGCCCATCACGACAATGACTTCCGGGTCGTAGGCGCTCACAATATTGCCAAATGCCTGCGCATTACAGCGACGCAAATCACGCACATCCCCCTCTGTTAGGACATGTGCGAATATTTCCTTCGTTGTGGTATGCGCTCCTCTCCCAAAGCGCCTTGCGATGCCGCTACCAGAAGCCAACGCTGCCCAGCAGTTACTGTGGTCCATGCAGGGGATGGGAGGATCGAGGTCTGGGCGCAGAATCTGGTGCCCCATTTCCACCTTCCTGTCCAGCACACGACCGTCAATGACGACAGATACGCCAATACCCGTGCTCAAGCTCAGCAAACAGAAATTATCCGTGCTTAAACCTGCGCCCAGACGCAGTTCGCAATGTATCGCCATATCGAGATCATTGCGGATAATGATCGGTACATTGAACCCGTGCAGCGCTGCACCAAAATCCAGCGTGTCGGGATGGTCCAGGGGGAAGCTACCCCGCATCACGTTTGCGCTAGTCGGGCCCGGCACGCCAATGGCGATCGCACTGATCGGGCAGGCGTCAGTTAGTTCGCGGATAATACTCGTCAATTGGCCCAGAAAATCCCGTTCGGTAACCACCGTATCGACCAGCATTGCCTGTGGCGGCGATCCCTCTGGTTGAATGGGAAAAACTCCGTATTGAAGTTTGGTCCCGCCGAGGTCAACACTCAGGATCATGATAAGGAGAGCCAATGTCAGTGGGCTGTGGCCGGACAATTTAACACAGATGCAAGGGACTGCCCGCGAGTCAGACGATTTGCGGTAACGCCCAGGCTTGAGAATTGGTTCACAGAAACTCCCGTGCCCCGCGTTTTAGCCCTGCCCCGCGCGCTATAAACCGGGCGGCGAGAGACAGTGCCGCTTTTTCCATGTTACTGTGGAGCGTTCGCGGTGCGGGCGGCGAATAACCCCAGGCCGTATGGGGTGTTTCTGCTGCCGGTCCACTGGCAGCGTTTGCACGGGCTATTGAGTAGGTTGTCGTATGAGCAATCCCCTAAGCATGGCTAAGAGTATTGGCAGTTATCTTCTTAGCAAAAAAATGCAGCACATGATCGTGCACGTCACGAACGCCTGCAATTTCCGTTGTGACCACTGCTTTGTCGACTTTGAAACCAGCAAACGCGATATGAAGTTGCACCAGTTCCAAAAACTGGGCGCAGACAGTCCCCCTCTGATCTGGTTAGATATTGCCGGCGGCGAACCCTTCCTACGTAAGGACCTTGCTGACATCGTGCTCAGCTTTGACAGCAAGATCGTACATATCCCCAGCAATGGGTCGCTCATCCCACAGATGCTCAGGCAGATTAAGAAGATCCAACAGCATAGCAATCGAGAGATCATCATCGGTTTGAGCCTGGACGGCTTGCAGGAAAGTCACGACCTAATTCGCAAACAACCGGGTAATTGGGACCAGATATGGGATGCCTGGGAGGCCCTGCGCCCTCTCGCAGGGGTTTCCGTCAAGATCTGTACCGTCATTCACAAGGGCAACTACGACGAGATTATTCCGCTGATGGAAGAGGTCCATAGTCGCGCAGTAGATTTCCACTCGGTAATCCTATTGCGCGGAGACCCCCTTAACAAGGCAGTGCACCTACCCTCGACCAATGAATTACGTACATTGGGACAACAGATGTTCGAGATACTGAGTCGCTATGACTACGGAAAAGGCACGCTGTCGGCACATATTCTGAAAAACTTCCACCGCTATCTGTGGAATACCTCTCTCAAAACGATTGACGAGGAAAGGCAGGTGATACCCTGCCTGGCAGGACAGACCCAGTTAGTGGTCTGGGGTGACGGCAACGTTTCGAGTTGCGAGCTGCTCCCCTCCGTGGGAAATATTCAGGAACATCCTATCGCAGACATCATCGCCAGTGATAGCTACCAGGAACAAGTGTCGTTTATCAAAAGGGGAGGCTGCCATTGCACGCATAATTGCGCCATGCTTGACAGCATCTTCTTCAACCCGACCAACCTACCAAACCTGATGTACCAGCGTGTCGGCTAGATATCTCGCGCGAAAAGTCTCTGCTAGATCCGGCTCTAACCCGCGGTAACGCCGGTTGATCGATTGCCTTGAGCAATCAAGGTTTCGAAATCTTCACGCAGCTCGGCCAGCCTGGACTGCAAATATTTCGTTTGCCGCTCGCTACGCTCGTTAAGCAACTCTGCAACGGCCGCAAAAATCACCTCCATGTTGTTCTCGTAGATACGCACGTAGTCGGACGGCAGGCTTTCCCTATTCGCCACCACTGCGTCCCTGAGACGCTGTTCCCAACCCGGTTTACGTTCCAACACTACCTCAAGTTTCTCCAGCCATGCAGCGCGCTCACTGAGCCAAGCCGCATCCGAGCGCAGCAGCCGGCGACTGGCTGCCAGCAACTGCTCTTGTTGCTCCCGCGAAAGGCGCCCGAGATACTCTTCGGCATTGTCTACCATGTTCTCGTAACTTTCCTCGTGATACTCTGCATCGGAGCGCTCCAAGTATTTTTCCTCGAGCTCAACCTGCTTCTCCCACAAAACGGTCATGAAATCATCGATCTGTTGTTCGGACAGCTGGCCGCCCAATTTCAACAACCAATCCAAGGCCTCATCCTCCAAACGCAAGTAGGCCTTCTCGAACTCCGCAAAGATGGCAGCGACACTATCCACCGTCACCGGTTCATTAATGCGTGACGCCATATCATCGATAATGGTGACGTAAACCGGGAGTTCCTGGTTGCGGTGCCAGGCCAGGAATGGCTGCAACAATTCGTCTAGATAGGCATCTTGCTGGGTATTAAGATCGGCGTAGTCGTTCACATACCAGGGCACGAGGAAGTCCAACCGGTTATACACAAAGGTTGTACTGCTGCAAGCGCCCAACAGCAGGACCACGCCAGGTAATAGCCACCAGCGCCATCGTGAATTTCGAATGAGTCGTAGGCCCATTGGCAAATTGCTCTTCTGCACGTCTAACCGGGAAGCCGATTGGCAGGGCCGCGCGCGATAGCATGCCGCCGCCCGGGCCTGGCCGGGCAGACCTACTTTGGCGTGTCCCGACAATCGCTTTCTAGGCCAGCCCGCCACGAGCGAATCGCCGATGGCCCACTGAGGCCTCCGCCGACCTAGCCGACATCAAGGGTCAGGCGGCGGCGTTGCGCTCACTTTCGGCAGCCTTATTGATGGCGCCGAGAATACCATCCAGGGACGCCTGAATAATATCCGGGCTGCGCCCAATCCCGCAGTAGCGGTCACCGTCGATATTTAGCTGTATATAGCATATCGCCTCGGCATCTGCACTGTGGCTAAGTGCATGCTCATTATACTCCACCAGCACAATCTGCTTGCCAGTAAAGGCCTGCATGGCATCCACGAAGGATGCCACCACGCCATTACCCGACCCGAGCAATGTGTGCGTCGTGAGACCTTCTTGCAATTGAGCCTGCAGTATGTCGACGCCGTCCTCCCGGCTCACCTGGTAATTACCCAGTTGCCAGCGGCCCTCGCCCGCGAGGTACGTGTCCTGAAACAATTGAAATACCTCCTGCGAGCCAACCTCTGTCTGACGCTTTTCGGCGTAAGACTGCACTGTTGCGCTAAAATCGATCTGCAACCAGCGCGGCACCTCTAGGCCATAGTCCCGCTGCAATACAAACGCAATACCCCCTTTGCCAGACTGACTGTTGATACGGATGACCTCCTGGTAAGAGCGGCCGATATCTTTTGGGTCAATCGGCAGGTAGGCCACATCCCAGGGCATTCGATCATCGCGCTGCGCAAGGCACTTTTTGATCGCGTCCTGGTGGCTGCCAGAAAACGCGGTAAATACCAGCTCTCCAACCCAAGGGTGTCGCGGGTGCACCGGCAACTGGGTACATTCGCGCGCGGTCTGTAGGATTTCGTCCATATTTTCCAGGTTCAACATGGGGTCAACGCCCTGGCTATAAAGATTCATCGCCATAGTGACAATGTCCATGTTGCCGGTGCGCTCCCCATTGCCCAGCAGGGTACCCTCCACACGGTCAGCCCCTGCCATAACACCCAGTTCACCGGCCGCGACAGCACAGCCACGATCGTTATGGGTATGCAGGGAAACCAGAATGCTGTCACGCCGTGCGACGTGGTCACAGAACCACTCGATCTGGTCAGCGTAAACATTCGGTGTGCTCATCTCCACTGTCGCGGGCAGGTTGATATACACGGGATGCTCCGGAGTCGGCTGCCAAACACCCGTTACCGCGTCACAGATTTTTACCGCGAAGTCCAACTCTGTGCCGGTAAAGCTTTCCGGCGAGTACTCAAAGACCCAGTCTGTCTCCGGTTGACGCGCGGCACAGTCCCTAACCAACTCGGCGCCCTTAACGGCGATATCGACGATACCCTTCCGGTCAAGACCGAAGACCTGCTCCCGCTGCACCGTCGAGGTAGAGTTGTAGACGTGCACGATTGCTCGACGCGCGCCTTTCAAAGCCTGGAAGGTCTTTTCGATCAGGTCGGGCCGTGACTGGGTCAGCACCTGGATAGTGACGCCCTCGGGGATCCGATTATCTTCGATGAGCTGTCGCACAAACTCATAATCGTGGCTGGAGGCAGAGGGAAAGCCGACTTCAATCTCCTTGAAGCCAATCTTCACTAACAGGTCCCAGAGCTTAGACTTCTGCTGTGCCGTCATCGGCTCCACCAACGCCTGATTCCCATCGCGCAGATCGACACTGCACCAGCGGGGCGCCCGCTGGATGCGCTGATCAGGCCAGCGCCGGTCAGCTTTGCCGATTGGCGGAAAAGCCTGGTACTTATTGTGATTGAAACTGCTCATCGTATGTTACCTATGCCCTATCGGACGTCCTCGTCGACTTATCAGTATAGTGCCGTGCTCCCGGCGATTGGCTGCAAATATCGCGCAATTTTTCAATCTCATTGCATTATTTGACTACTTTTAATGTTAATATTGGCGAATAGTTGCTCTTTCTCACGGGCGCGCCGGGAGGACATTGCAGTGAAGCTGGACCGTATCGACCGCCGCATCCTGCAGGCCATGCAGGCAAACGCACGTATCAGCAACCTGGAGCTCGCAGAGGCAGTGGGTCTCTCGCCCACGCCCTGCTCGCGCCGGGTGAAGCGACTGGAGGAGTCGGGACTGATCCGCGCGCACGTCACCCTGCTCGACCAGCCCATGCTCGGGCTGAAGCTAACCGCCTACATCGGGATCAGCATGGACCGGCATACCCCAGACCGCTTCGAGTCATTCGAAGCCGAAGTGTCGCACTACCCAGAAGTCATGGCGTGCTCCGTTGTAACCGGCCAGAGCGCCGACTACCTGCTGATAGCCGTCGTGCCAGACATGGCCTACTACGAGCGGTTTCTACTGGGCAAACTGACCCGCATAGAGGGCGTCACCGGCGTGCACTCAAGCTTTGAGCTGCGACGCGTAGTGCAGAAGACCAACTTGCCACTTGACCACATTGCAGATTCGACACTGTTGTGAGCGCAAACTGACGCTCTCGCCAAAGGGGCTTGCCCAAAACCCAAGCTGGCCGCAGACTGTTGCACCGTGATTGACTGCAACCCACGGGAGCGCCCATGATTAACATGTCGGACAAAGTCGCCATCGTAACTGGAGGCGCCAGCGGCATGGGCCAGATCTGCGCCCGGAGGCTGGCCCAACAGGGCGCGAAGGTCGCAATTTTCGACGTCAATAACGCAGGTCTGGAAGCAACCGCCGCAGAGTCGGACAACATCAGCGCCCTACATTGCGACATCGCCAACCTGCAGGACGTGCAGTCTAAAGTGGAGCAGGTGAACGCCACCCTCGGGCAGGTAGAGCTGCTCGTGCATGCGGCGGCGCTGATGCCCAGCCATCAGCTTATCGACCACACTCACGACAACATGGACACACTGTTCCGTATCAATTACTTCGGTACCACCTATATCGTTCAGACCGTGTTACCCGCAATGCTGGCGCGCGGGCACGGTCGCATTATTGTCTTTGGCTCTATTGCTGGCATCGCGCTGGTACCCAAGATGGGGGCGTATTGCGCTACCAAGGCCGCGGTCAATGCCTACATCGAAGTGCTACAGAACGAAATTCGCAGCTCTGGTATCCGCGCCCACCTGGTGTGCCCTCCCGCAGTCAATACGCCGCTGGTTGACCAGACTATCAACACCGACACGCCCGGCAGTATTGTGGCAGCAAAAAAATCCGGCCGGCTCGCGGACCCAGATAAAATAGTCGACGCCATAGAACAGGGCGTTCGGAAAGACAAAGACATTATCTATCCCCAGGAAGCCAGGTTTCTCTACTTGTGGCGAGCCCTGTTCCCGCGGTTGTGGTGGAAGGTCGTTATGAACTACGAGAAGCCATGAGCCCCTGGAACAGGGCACTGGCACACTGGCCAACCACGCAGATAAATTCCCATCACCAACAAAAAAACGCAGCGGCATTGAAGATACTATGCCTACTCTTTGCCACACTCTTGGTGGTCGCCTGTGGCGACGATGATATCGTACCCCCTGGAGAGTGCAGTAACGGCCTGACGGCTGCAGAGGAAGCTGCTGGCTGGCGCTTGCTGTTCGACGGCGTATCTCTGGACCAGTGGCGCAGCTACCAGGAGGACCGCGTCAACTCCGGCTGGGGCATTGAAAACGGCTGCATCACCCGCCTCGGTATGGGTGGCGACCTGATCACCCGCGAGCAATTCAGTGACTTCGAGCTGAAGCTCGAGTGGCGTATCAGCGACGCTGGCAACAGCGGCATCTTTATTCGCGGTGACGAGTCCGGCCGAACCCTTCATTACACGGGCTATGAAATGCAGGTGCTAGACAATGCCGGCCATTTTGATGCTAGAGAAGCCAGCCACCGAGCCGGCGCCTTGTACGACATGATTGCACCGGACCACGACACAAGCCAGCCGGTAGGTCACTGGAACCGAGTACATATCATCGCCGCCGGTCCACACGTCGAATTCTGGCTAAATGACCGCGTGACGGCGCAGTTCAAACAGGGTAGTCCAGAGTGGCAGGCTATGTATGAGCGGAGCAAGTTCACCGGACGGCCACATTACGGCAGTCTCATTCGAGGCCACATCGGCTTGCAAGATCATTGGGACAAGGTATGGTTTCGGAACATTCGGCTCCTGAGCAGAGACAGTAAACAGCGTCAATAATGCATTGCTTGTCACCGGCAGGTGCTCACCCTGCACTTACCAACTCAGCATCACAGCTTATCTTTTAAATAATCACGCAGCACATTCGCGACACTACGATGTCCCGCATTGTTCCAATGTGCACCGTCCGCTGCCCGAGTAGTAACACCCGCCGACTCCTCGACCATAACAGCCTGGGAGGTACCCTCGATAAAATGAATGTCGTTTTTCTCAGAAAGCGCCTTGAAAACCTTGAGGTATGGTTTCTGGTGGTGTGTTGAAAAAGTGTAGACAGGTATCGTCGGTGGAACTCGCGCCCGGATTTTTGCTAGCAACTCATCCGTAACGGCTATCGATTCCTCAAAGTGCGGGTATGCTTCTCCTTGTTCCGCAATTAATTGTTCAGCTGGAGGCTCGGGGGGTGGTTTGAGAAGGTCGAGCTTGGCGAGAATAAAATACAGAAATTTAGAATAACGTGCAGCAAATTCGCGCAAAGCGGGAAGCTCCGTCGGTATCTTGTAAACCACCTCACCATTGGTCAGGTAGGGCCGACGCAACGCGTTATTGTTTTGCGCACTTTGCAATTCTAGATCGTAGTGATTGTTGATGAAATCATTGGGGCAAAACTGCAGTATGACCACATCCGGCTGTAAGCCATCTATAATGCTGTCCAGCAGTAAATACTGTTGCAGGGTACCGTATCCATTCACACCGAGAGCGAAGGCCTCGATTCCCAATTCCTCAGCCAACAGCCCGTAGTATGTCTTGTCGTTGGAAACCTGCATGGCATGGGTAAAAGAATCGCCAAGAAACAGTACTTTTTTTTGCGCTCCAGATGGTCCTTCACCGACAACACGATATCCGTGGGCGTCTGTTTCAATATTGACCCGGTAAGGCGCGCCGCTCGCATCCAGCAAATCACCCCGATACCGGTAATTCCTTACCGGCAGCCACCCCTGCACATCGTCCAGCGCTATAACTCTCGGGTTCATTTGGTCGCTGAAATTTTCTTTGTAAACGTGCCACACGCGAATAGACGCTTCGCCAAGCAAAAACACGACAAGAATTGCAAATAATGTGGATAGCGCACCAGTCAACAGGTCTTTCATAGCACACCAGAATACGAGGTTGTTGCTGTGAAAGGCAACTCGCAATCGCCCTGCCAAGCCACTGACCCGCCCCTCCCGCTGTGGCATACTCAGTGGGTTATTCACCGGAGACCACCCAGTGCGAACGGCCGCTGATGTTATCGATTTGATTGGCAATACGCCTTTACTGCATCTCAGGCAAGTGTCTGAGCAGACCGGTTGCACCATTCTTGGCAAGGCAGAGTTTCTCAACCCGGGCGGCTCTATTAAGGATCGCACTGCCCTCGGTATCATCAAAGCTGCAAAAGACACCGGTGAACTGCAACCGGGTGGCCGAATTGTCGAGGGAACGGCGGGGAACACCGGCATAGGCCTCACTCTGCTGGCCAACGCCTTGGGTTACAAAAGCACCGTCGTCATGCCCATTTCTCAGAGCAAGGAAAAGATCGACACACTAGAGCTATTGGGTGCTGATCTGCACCTGGTCGCAGCAACCTCCTATAGCGACCCCAACCACTACATCCATCAGGCCCAGCGGCTAACTGAAAAATTTACTCAGCGAGAAGACAATGGCGCTGTCTGGGCGCGCCAGTTCGATAACCTGGCGAATATGGACATTCACTACCAGACGACTGGCGCGGAAATGTGGGAGCAAACCGACGGAGAGATAGACGGCTTTATTTGCGCGGTAGGCACCGGAGGTACCCTGGCGGGGGTGTCCAGAGCGCTAAAGGAACGCAAGCCTGATATCACCATCGGCATTGCAGACCCCTGCGGCGCCTCCTTGCAAGCCTACTTCAGCGACGGGGAGCCGCACCCCAGCGAGGGTAACTCAATCATCGAGGGTGTAGGCATCAATCATGTCACAGCTAACGTGGCCGCGGCACAGGTAGATGTCGCCTACACCATCCCAGACGCAGAGGCGCTGCCCTATGTTTTCAACCTGCTGCAGCACGAGGGCCTATGTCTCGGCGGCACCTCGGGGATCAATATCGCCGGCGCTGTAAGGTTGGCTGAACACCTGGGACCTGGGCATACCATCGTGACCATCCTGTGCGACTACGGCAACCGCTACCAGAGCAAACTGTTCAACCCTGTCTTTCTGGAAAACAAGGGCCTACCTGTGCCCGCATGGCTCACCATCTAGACATTGTGAGCTTCACTTGAACGAGCAAGGATAAACGCATGAAAATCGGCATCATTAGCGGTAGCCACCGGCCACCGTCGCAGAGCGGCAAAGTCGCTCGCTTTATCGAACGGGCCTTGCTGGAACAGGGCCAGTGCGCGGAGACTTGGCTGTTCGATCTGGGAGGCAATCCACTACCGCTTTGGGATGAGGGCATCTGGAATGGCGATGAAAGTTGGCAGCAGACGCTGTCGCCACTGAGCGATACTCTGCATTCTTGTGACGGGTTTGTAATCGTAAGCCCAGAGTGGCACGGCATGGTGCCGGCAGGGCTGAAGAACTTTCTGCTGATGTGGGCCGCTGGCGGGGAGGTAGCGCACAAGCCGGCATTGATCGTCACCGTGTCTGTTGCCGACGGCGGCTCCTTCCCTGTGGCGGAATTGCGCATGAGCAGCTACAAGAATAACCGCATCTGCTATCTGCCCGAACACCTCATCATCCGCTACGTCGATACGGTATTCAACGACGACCCCTCAGACAATAAGCACAGTGCACAGGAGTACTTTGAGGAGCGCCTGAGCTATTGTCTGACCATGCTGCGGGAGTACGCATTGGCATTCCGCCAGATTCGGGCCAGCGGGGCAACCTCGTTGGAGGTCTATACCAGCGGCATGTAAAGGCGCCTCAATTCACCGCGGCGGCGCGCTCTTTTTCCACCAGGAAATCAACAATATTCAACATTTCCGCCTGGCTCCCCGCTTTACGTCCGCCTACACGGTACTTGCCATTAACCACTAACGCTGGGGTGCCGGTGATCTTCGCAGCCTTACCCAATGCTGCGCCTTGCTCTACTTGACTCCTGACGCCAAAGGAATTGAACGCCGCGTTAAAATCTTCCGCAGACACGCCATTGGCGATAAACAATTCCGCTATCTCCGCCTCAGAAGCCAACGGTTTACGATCTACATTCATGGCCTGAAAAATCACAGGGTGCATGGTGTCCATTACCCCCAGCGCCTCAGCGGTATAATACGCCTTAGCATGCAGCACCATAACATCGCGCCACACTGCAGGAATGCCACGGAAGCTGACATCTTCGGGAAGGGCCTTCTTCCATTGCTCCAGCATCGGCTCAAAGGTATAGCAATGACCGCAGCCGTACCAGAAAAACTCCGCCACTTCGATACTATCGGGGCTGACTGCACGCACCGGCGGATTGATCACGTCGTAGTCGGTGCCCGCAGTATACGATGCATCGATGGCCGCCTCTTCCGCCGCGCAGGAAAGCCCGAACGCCATTAGGGACAGGGTTAGGAACAGCTGCTTGATCATATTTTCCTCTCTACCACCCCCACAATGCATTTGACCGCGGAGTGCTCCAGTTGTTGGTCGATAGTTACAACGGCTTCGCCACCCACTTAGTAAAGTCCTGACACATAACTGGACACGGCCTCGATCTCCTTGTCGCTTAGCCCGAAGGCTGTCATGCGCATAATCATCGCCTCGCCATCGTTGGTGCGGCCCGAACCATCCTCGTACCCTTTGCGATAAGCACGCAACTGGTCGGCAACATACTGCGGGTGTTGGCCCGCCAGTGCCGGGTAACCAGCGGGCTCATTACCCTGACCGGTAGGCGAATGACAAGCCGTGCAAGCGGGAACATTGCGCTCGGCAACACCGCCACGATAGACCTTGCTGCCCAGCTCTAGCAGCGCCGGATCGGTCTGGCCACCACTCCGTTGCTGACTTGCATAGTACGCGGCGATATCGGCAAGGTCCTGCTCGCTCTTGGCATCGAGCAAACCCACCATGGTAGGGATGGGTCGCGCGCCATCGCGAATATCCAGCAGCTGCTCCAGTAAGTATTTTTCTCCCTGGCCTGCCAGTTTGGGGAAGGGTGCGGTGCTGTTGCCATCTGCCCCGTGGCAAGCGGCGCACACCGCTGTCTGGGGCGCACCCGCTTGTGGGTCACCGACAGCCAAAGCAAGGCCACTGAAAGCCCAGCCCATCCACAGGCTGAGCAGTGCGATTACTCTCTTCATATCCATTCCAGATATTGGGGGGCGCTCTACCTACTGGGCAGGCGCTGGTTCTGCCATAAACTGAATCAGTTCAACGTACTCTGCATCCGAACAGTCCGCGCACAGCCCGGTGGGAGGCATACCATTGAGACCGTTCTTGACACTTGCGACCATCGCATCCATGCCCTTCTCCATGCGCGGCGCCCAAGCTGCTACGTCGTGGGTCTTGGGTGCGCCCGCAGCGCCCATGGCGTGACAGGCAAAGCAAGATGATTGGTACTTGGCAGGCGCCTCAGCCTGGGCACCAAGGGCAGCACACATCAACATCGCAACAAACAGCTTCTTCATGGATTAACCTCTAACTGGTTGTGTGCCACCAAAGGACACAAGCGTCTGATAACAGACGAAAAAAGCTGTGGCATTATATACGAGTTAACAGCACTAAAAAAAGGCGGTTGCGCCCAATGACTGAGCCAGAGCCACTCCCTGAGCCGACCGCACCGGCGTACCAGCAAGCGCAGTTCCGAACCAGTGCCGCGCGCTTGGCGCAGTGCCCAGCGGACATCGGCTGGGAGGTCGCCTTCGCAGGGCGATCAAATGCTGGAAAATCCAGTGCAATCAATAGTTTAACAAATAAAAAAAGGCTCGCTAAGACCTCCAAGACACCGGGCAGAACGCGGTTGATTAACTTTTTTGACCTCTCCGCTCACCAGAGGCTGGTCGATCTGCCAGGTTACGGCTTTGCCAAGGTGCCTCAGGCCGTAAAAAAAGACTGGGGCCGTCTGCTGGAAGAGTATCTCCAAACGCGTCAATGCCTGAGAGGCCTGGTGCTGCTAATGGATGTCCGCCACCCCTTGCAACCCTTCGATCAGCAGTTGCTGGCCTGGGGTGCAATGGCAGGCATGCCCGTACACATTTTGCTGACCAAGGCGGACAAGCTCAAACGCGGCCCTGCACTCAGCACCCTGTTACAGGTCCGCAGCCAGGTCAAGGACTACGCCAACCAGGCCAGCGCGCAGCTGTTTTCCGCTTTCAAGCACCAGGGGCATGCGGAGCTCACAGCGGTGCTGGATACTTGGCTGACCCAAAAGCCGATACAGTGAATAGCGCGCGCCTATCCCCTCGAGGCAAGACCCGCATCCATCGCTCGCCGGTAGGCACGCCTACCAACCCAGGTGTCAGTTTTTTTTACACTTCTAACGGATGCTGCCTTTGGCAGTAGGCTACATCGCTGATAAATTGGAATAAATTGCTTCTGGCACGGAACCTGCGTCATACTCCCGTTAGTTTGACAACAAAATGATAAGACGGGTCCCGCGCACACACTGTCTATGATTCGATCGTGTTCGACGCCTGACTTTGCTGTCTTTTGGAGTGTTAAAAGATGATCCTTCACCGCTTTAACCGCGCGTTAGCCAACGCCTGCGCGTCCCTGTGCAGCCGGTGGCTAACGTCACTACTGGCATTTGCTGTATGGGCCGCCTGCGCAGGAGGAGCCCACGCCGCTATTGTGGATACCTGGTCAGTCTCTGTCGATTCCTCCTTTGACCCTCTCAGCATTGTCGACAGCAGCGGCAACACCCCGGGTGTTGTCACCATCAGTAACGGCGATAAAACCCTCCGCTGGGGTAGCGCAGACGAAAGCGGCCTGGACGTGTCCAATTCACCAATTAACACGGCAATCGCGACCAGCATCATGCCCACACTCGAGGCGCCGGTCAGTAACGTTTTCCTCACGCACACTGACGATTCGGCGACGGGCGAGGATCTGGACACCGTCACTCTGCTGAACCAGTTCACCCTGGAGGCGCTAACACCTGTCGGCACGCCAGATGCGCCCATCAACTTGCAGTTCATGATCGATTTCCAAGAGGCACAGAATACCCTCGACCCCTGCCCGGATGGCGGCGCCAATGGTCTCGCTGTTAATGTCGACGGCTGCGGTGACCTCTTCGTTATTGGTACAGATGCGTTGAATTACGCTTTCACCTACGATGCCGGTGATGGTGAAGCACTGGAGTACTACGTCAGCTTGGTTGAAACCACCGGTGAGCTGCAATCTCTCTCGACAGATGCGTGCTTCGCGGCGACCGGCAGCTACGACCCCTGCCTGGGTTTTATCACACCGGAGAACGCCACCACTGCTTTCGAGTTCGGCACGTATATCAGCACTGCACCTTTGACCGTTCAGCCCCCACCCATACCAACGCCGGGCGCACTGAGCCTGGTCGGATTGGGCCTGCTGACGCTGGCAGGTATGCGGCGGCGACATCGGACCTAAAACGGCTTTCGACGGTGTCGGCAGCCACCACGCAGACCGTGGGCTGTTCGTAACCCCCTAAGCCTGCCGAGCAGAGCGAGCAGTGGCGGACCTTTTCTCCAGGTAATTTATGCGAGCAATTCTACTGTCACTGGCGCTGATTGTGCTGGCTGCCTGCCAGCAAAACACCAGTGCAACCCACATTGCACGCGGGAAAAACTACCTCGAGGCAACGGATTATCCGGCGGCGATTATCGAGTTGAAAAACGCCCTCAAGCTGGAGGGCAATTCACCTGAAGCACGCTGGTTGCTTGGCGCCGCCTACCTTGAAACCGGCGAGATTCAGTCCGCTGAAAAGGAGTTTTTACGCGCAAAAGCACTGGGCTGGAACCCAGAGCATCTGCGGCCAGCCCTAGCCAAAACCCTCCTGTCGTTGGGGAAGGTTGACGAGGTTTTCGCCTTGCAGACCGAGGGTCTCCATGACGAAGCAGCAGCGCAGCTCCTGTCCATTCAGGCGCTGGCGGCGCTAGCGGACAATAAAAATGACAAAGCCCGCGAATTCATTGGGCTGGCCCAGAACAGCGCTCCCCATCTGCGCGACGTCAAACTGGCGCAGGCTACCGTGGCGGTGCGACTGGGCGATACGGACACCGCGTTGAAGCTGATCGAGTCGATAGAAGATGCAGCAGCGATAGATAGCGGAACCCAGTGGCTGAAAGGCCAGGCCCTACTGCAGGCGGGAGACGTGGATGCCGCGCGAGCGGTGCTCGATCAATCAGTGGCGGAGACCCAGGACACCAGTGCGGCAGACCTGATCGCTCGCGCTATGCTGAATTTGCAGCTCGAAGATTACGAAGCAGCCGTGCGAGATGCCGACGCGGTGCTGGAACTTTCACCTCATAATCCCATCGCCAACTACATCGTCGGCGTGCACTACTTCCAGAAGCAACTTTACCTTCGCGCGATTACCGCCCTGGAGTTTGCCAGACCAGCCGCGCAAGAGTTCCCTCTGGTGCTGTATTACCTCGCCAGTGCATACCTCATCGAAAACAACCTGAATCTGGCGGAACGCTATGCCACCGAGTTTTACACCCTACTACCCAACGACATTGAAGGCAGAAAATTTCTGAGTGCAGTGATGTTGCAAAAAGGCAAATTCAGGCAGGCAATCGACGTCTTACAACCAGTTATCGATCACAACCCGGCCGACGTTCAGGCACTTAACTTTAAAGCCAATGCTCTTCTGCTAAGTGATCAAGCGGATATGGCTATGTTACTGTACTCACGAATAGCCCAGCTGCAACCTACCTGGCGCATCATACCGCTACCACAAGAGGATGCTCTCGTCTGGAGTGCAGATCAAGGCAGTAGCGCAGGCAACAGACGGGAACACGTAGCGTGGGATAACTCCCCACAGTCAAGTCTGCTGACCCTATTAAACCGCCTCGTGCGGCAAGAGTTCGAAGAGGCCATTATGCTAGCGCAGGCCTACCAAGAGAAAGACCCAGAGGGGCTGGCACCCGCCAACGTGCTGGGCCGAGTCTACTTTGCCGCAGGTCAATCTGACAAGGCGAAGGAAACCTTCGAAGCCGTATTGGCACGCGCACCGGGCAACCTCTCCGCCAATTGGAGCATGTCGGAATTGGCCCAGGCGTCAGGTGATTTGACCGCAGCGCGCCACTATTTAGAAAGTGCCCTGAAACACCATCCAGACGACGCCGACACGCTGGTCAGGTTGGCTGATCTCGAGGCAGATACCGGCAATCCGGACCAGAATATCATGCGACTGCGGCAGGCCGTCCGGGCCGATAAAACTGCCATCGAGCCCCGCGTAAGACTGGCTAATCACTTTATGCGTCGGGGTACGCCTGAAGAGGTAGAACCCGTGTTCTCCACTTTAAATGGCCTGCAAAGACGGTCGTTGCAGGTACTGCAGCTGACCGCGTTGGCGCAGATGGCGCTGCGAGAATATCCCGGCGCCCTGGCGGCTTTGCGGCTGTGGACTGAAGAAGAGCCCGAGAACGCTCAGGCCCACTACTTACTGGGGCTAACGGCAAATACTACAGGTGATAGCGCTCTTCGCACACAGGCACTGCGCCAGGCCGTCACCATCGACCCCGACCATATACTGGCTCTGATCGCCTTGGCACAGGTTGCACAATTTGAACATGAGCGAGAGCAGTTTGACCGCTACCTGGGAAAGCTCGTCGAACTCGCGCCAGAAATGCCCGAGGTGTTGCGCCTGCGAGCCCTAAAGGCCCAGTCTGATGGCCACAGTGATAACGCTGTGGCACTGTCACAACGTGTGTTCAAGCTGACACCCTCCACCCAGTCTGCTTTGGAGCTGGCCTCTCTGCACAAGGCCGCGGGCAATGATACGAAAGCGCGCGGCTTGCTGGAACAGTGGATAAGGCAACACCCCGGGGATGTTGATGCCCGCCTGTTCCTGGCAAACACCTTGTTGCGCAACAACGATGTGGCAGACGCCAAGACACTGTACTTCGCCATACTTGAACAAGACCCGAACAATGTGACCGCTCTGAACAACCTCGCCTGGGCGCTGCGAAAAAGTGATAGCAGGCAATCGCTGGCGTATATTCGCCGCGCCCTGGAACTGGAGCCGGATCAACCGACTCTGCTGGATACATTAGCAATCGCCGAATATTATGCTGGTCAACACGCCAATGCCAGAGAGACCATACAGCGCGCACTCACTGCAATACCGGGGAACCCATTATTACGGTATCACGACGCGATGATTGCTGTGGCCCTTGATGAAAAAGACCAGGCAATCGCTACACTGGAAGCCCTGATGGACATTGATATCAGTGAGTTTCCGGAAAAGCCGGAGGCGGCGGCGTTGTTGAAGCAACTGAAAGGCTAGCGCTGCAGACTAGCCGTGTGTCTGCTTGCCGCTGGGATCATGCTATTCTCTAGTGCGCCTCATCCCAATTATCACCGGCCCCAGCCTCCACTAGCAGCGGAATCGATAGCTCAGCCGCTCCTGACATCAGCCTACAGATCTGTTCCATCGCCGTAGACAAGTTCTGTCGCGCCACCTCGAAGACCAACTCGTCATGTACCTGCATGATCATGCGGACATCGGCCTCATTCTTCTTCAACCACGCATCCACCGATAACATCGCCTTTTTGATAATATCTGCTGCTGTACCTTGCATCGGAGCATTAATTGCAGTGCGCTCTGCCGCCTGCACGCGCATCTTGTTGCGCGAATTGATCTCGGGTAGATAGAGTCTCCGGCCAAACAGCGTCTCCACGTAACCCTGCTCTTTCGCCAATGCTCGGGTGCGATCCATATAATCGGCTACCCCAGGATAGCGCTCGAAATAGCGATCAATATACCCTTGAGCCTCGTTACGGCCAAGATGCAGTTGTTTCGCCAGGCCAAAAGCGGACATGCCGTAAATGAGACCAAAGTTGATGGCTTTGGCTTTGCGGCGTTGCTCACCGGAAACCGAACCTAGAGGAACTTCAAACACCTCCGCCGCAGTGGCAGCATGGACATCGCGGCCCTCATCGAAGGCTGTTAGCAATCCCTTATCACCCGAAAGGTGTGCCATGATCCGCAACTCTATCTGAGAGTAATCTGCCGCAACGATGCTATACCCCTGGGGAGCGATAAAGGCCTGTCGGATGCGTCGACCCTCCTCCGTACGAATCGGGATGTTCTGCAGGTTGGGGTCCGCAGAGGAAAGACGCCCAGTGGCTGCTACGGCCTGGTGATAAGACGTGTGCACCCGGCCTGTCTCCGTGTTGATCATCTCCGGCAACTTGTCTGTATAGGTAGACTTCAGTTTGCTCAGGCTGCGGTACTCCAGTAGAGCTTTCGGCAATGGATAATCCAGCGCGAGTTCAACCAGAACGTCCTCCGCTGTCGACGGTGCCCCTTTGGGTGTCTTCTTGACCACAGGCAACTTGAGCGTCTCGAACAGGATGTGGCCCAACTGTTTCGGCGAGCTCAGGTTAAACTCCTGTCCTGCCAGTCTATACGCCTCAGCTTGTATTTGTTCTAAACGCTGGCCGAGATCCTCGGATTGCGCAGCCAGCAACGCGCGCGAAATCAATGCGCCCTGGCGCTCGATGCGCGACAGCACCGGCACCAAAGGCACCTCAATGTCTGTAAATACACGCGTCAATGCCCCCTGACCTTTTAGCCTCGGCCACAGTGCCTCATGCAACCGCAGGGTGATATCCGCATCTTCCGCAGCATAAGGTCCTGCCACTTCTAGCTCGATTGCGTTGAAACTGCGCTGCTTCGCTCCCTTGCCAGCAATATCTTCGAAGTGAATAGTCGGCTGCCCCAAATACTTCAGTGCCAAGCTGTCCATGTCGTGCCGCGTGGCGGTGGAGTCGAGCACGTAGGATTCGAGCATCGTATCGAAGCGAATACCACGCAAGGCGATGCCGTGGTTGGCCAATACACTGGCATCGTACTTGATGTTCTGACCCACCTTGGCTCGATTATCGTCCTCCAGCAACGGCTTCAAAGCAGTTAAGACCGCGTCACGACCGAGTTGCTGCGGAGCGCCCTCGTAGTCATGGGCCATCGGCACATAGGCCGCACGGCCTGCCTCTACGGCAAACGATACGCCAACAATCTGCGCGTCCATATAATTGAGGCAGCTTGTCTCTGTATCAAACGCAAAGAGGTCGGCCTGTTCCAACTGCTCCAGCCAGGCATCGAAATCTGCCTGCTCTGTGATAATCTCATATTGCGACTGCACGTTAGTAGCGGTTGCCGGCGTCTTTCCGTCACCAGACAATTCCTCCAGCCAGGACTTAAACTCCAACTGGGTAAAGAGTTGCAGCAGCGTTGCCGTATCGGGTGCCGCGTTCTTGAGCGCGCGAGGCTCCAGTACCAGCGGCACATCAGTCTTAATCGTCGCCAGCAGGTAAGACAACTCGGCATTATCTTTTTCCCTTTGCAGTTTCGCCGCCAGCGTCTTAGCGCCCCGTAGCGACAGGTCAGCCACTTTATCCAGATTGTTATAAATAGTTTTTAAGTCACCGAGGCCCTGCAACAAGCCGAGCGCCGTTTTCTCCCCCACTCCGGCAACCCCGGGGATGTTATCTACTTTGTCGCCCATCAGCGCCAGAAAATCGACAATCAAAGAAGGCGGTATACCGAATTTCTCCTCCACACCGGCCTCGTCCATCAGCGTCTCCGTCATGGTGTTGACTAGCGTTGTGTGGGTATTCACCAGCTGTGCCATATCCTTGTCACCCGTCGAGATAACGACCGACCGCCCCTGTTTGCTGCCCTGGTGCGCTAGGGTGCCAATAACGTCGTCCGCCTCCACGCCCGGCTCACAGATAAACGGCAGGCCCATCGCCTTCACAATCGCGTGAATGGGCTCGATTTGCTCGCGCAGTTCGTCCGGCATGGGCGGCCGGTTCGCCTTGTATTGTGGGTAAATGTCGTCCCGGAAGGTCTTGCCTTTGGCATCGAAAACAACCGCTACCGGGCTACCGGGATAGTCCGCCACCAGGCGCCGTAGCATACTGATAACACCGCGCACCGCACCGGTATGGCGCCCGGCGGACGTAGTTAACATGGGCAAGGCATGGAACGCTCGGTAGACGTAGGATGACCCATCTACCAGCACCAGAGGCGGTTTATTTGAATCCATTATAGAACTCACCCTTTCAGGAGGAGACAACGGGACGCCCAACTACGTGAGTAAGTATTCACTTTAGCGCGGCTTGAGTCGACTCAATCATCCCACTGAGCGCGGGCGCTGCGGTATGTCGCCAGCATGTCAGTTTTGTCAAGAGGGGCTTTGAAAAAACCATGGTAATCGCCTCTAGGGTTTATTAGTACCACATTAGAACTATGGTCCACGCCATACTCGTCAGCTGCGCCCGCCACCTTGCGGAAAGGTGTATTCAGTGCCGTCGCGAAGCGGTGGAGATCGAGAAATTCGCCGGTCACGCCGGTGAAGTCCTCGTTGAAATAGGGGACATAAGCAGCCAGCTGTTCCACCGTATCCCGTGCCGGGTCAACGGAGACCATCACCACGCGGGTGTCCGCTTGCTCCTCCGGCGTCAGTTCACCAACAAACTGATCGAGAAAGGCCATGGTTGTCGGGCAGATATCGGGGCAATAGGTGAAGCCGAAAAATAGCAAGCTCCAATGGCCCTGCAACTGCTCCGGCCCGAACGGTAGGCCACGGTGGTCCAACAATTGGAACTGCCCGAGGTCGCGGGGCGTTGCGTGAAGATACAAACCATTCACTTTCATTTCAGCGGCCGACATGACAGGGGGCTGCATCATCCGGTAAGCAAAGCCGCCGACAACCGCGCCGATAAACAGAAGCAGAGCCGCCACCGTGAGACCAATATTGCGCGATTGGCTCACAGGGTATGCACCGGAAACAGGTAGTGATCAATCAGCATCACCACAAACAAGAGCATCAGGTAGGTAATGGAGTACTTGAACGTTTTCATCGGCGCCTGGGGGTTTTTCCCGCGCATCAGCTCAATTGCCCAGTAAAGAAAGCCTCCTCCGAGCAGCAACGCACCTCCAAGGTACAGAGGTCCACTCATCCGGGTGGCATACGGTAGCAGAGTCACCAGTATCATCAGAATGGTGTATAACAAAATGTGCAGTTTGGTGAATGCCACACCGTGGGTCACTGGCAACATCGGAATCGCCACGGCGGCATACTCTTCCCGACGGTGAATGGCCAGTGCCCAGAAATGAGGTGGCGTCCAGGCAAAAATGATCAGCACCAGCAGCAAGGCGTGGCCATGAATCTGATCGGTGACTGCGGTCCAGCCGAGCAGCGGTGGGGCAGCACCGGCAAGGCCGCCGATGACAATGTTTTGGGGCGTGGCGCGTTTCAGAAACAAAGTATACACGAACGCGTACCCCACCAGCGACGCCATGGTCAGCCAGGCGGTCAACAGGTTGACCCAGCGGACCAGTACGAACAAGCCGACACCGGCCAATACTGCTGCAAATACGGTGGCCTGCAGGTTGTTGACGCGACCCTGGGCAATAGGCCGATTATGCGTGCGAGCCATTCTCTGATCCACTCGTTGGTCGATAAGGTGGTTTACAGTCGCCGCCGCGCCGGCGCACAAAGCGATACCCAGATTGCCAAGAAGCAGAACATGCAACGGTACCATGCCTGGGACGGCCATAAACATGCCAATAATCGACGTGAGAATCATCAGTAGCACTACATTGGGCTTGGTCAGCTCAATGTAGTCACGCCATCCGGCGGCACCTGTCACGTGCAGTTCGGTCATACTCCGCTAACCACCGGAGTTCTTCAGAAGGAACTTGAGATCCGCGATGACATCCTTGTAGGAGTCGTTCTGATTGTAAGACATCATCACCCACCCAGACGGGTCCACGAGATACCAGGTGCTAGCATCCGCTCCGTGCTCCGAAAACAGCGCAGCATAGCCATCAGCACTGGTAGTGAGCGCCTGCAATCGGCCGTGCTCGCTCTCAAGATAGTCTGCAAATCGCGCTGGCGCAGCCTCGCCATCACTGAGTTGTTGCATCGCCAACCGTGTTTCTCCAATGCCCTCTTTACTGATATAAAGACGACGCAGCCGGTTGAAGTCCTTGCCCATTGCGGTCCGAATCTGACGCGTGACATAAAGGCTGTTTTCGCACTCTTTCGCGCAACGGCCATCCGCACCGGGGATCACCATCGTCCAACGGGGCGGCTGACTGGCATACCGGAATGGCTGACCAGAAACATCGAACAATACCTGGTCGTCAATAGGGCGGGGGGGCTGCACCAGTGCGCCCTGATTGGCGGTACCCAGCGCACTTACCAGGTCCAGATCGCCCTTAACAACAAAATACCATAGCCACGTTGATACAAGGATTATGGTGACGGGAATCCCCCCGATCAACAACAGTACCATTCGGTTGGTCGCATTTTCAGCCATTTTCAAGCCTATACCGCTCCGCCGCGTCGACTCAACCACTGACGCAGGTTGCTGCTGCGGAAAATGTACAGGATCGCCAACACAGCGGACATGGCAAACCACTGCACGGCATACCCAATGTGTTTTTCCGGCCCTGAATTAACAACCTTCCACTCTACGACAAGGGCGCCAGGTTCCCCAGCGTCGATACGTATCGGATAGGGAAAAAGCGCAGCTTCGCCCCCCAGTTCGGCGGCGAGTTTATCCATCTCCAACGCCTGCAGACGGCGCGGCCAGCCACTGGCGTATTTCTGTTCCGCTAGCAGGTAAGGTTTACCGGGCGCAACATATACCTGTCCGCGTATGGATACTGGCCCATCCACCGGTGGCACCTCAGGCAGCGACTGCCGCGACGGATCTGCGGCAATCCAGCCGCGGTTCACCAACGCCACTATGCCATCCTCAAGCTCAAACAGGCCCAGCACCTCGTTGCCGTAGCGCCCCTGCTGCATCTTGTTGTCGAGCAACAGGTATTGGTTGTCACGAAACCGACCGGAGAGCCGCACAGGCAAGTAAGCCAGGTCCTCGGCGCCGGCGCCAGCGAGGTCAGCCAGACGCGCTGCCTGCTGCGCCTGCTGCGCGTCGAAAGCACTGCGCAACGCAGCTTTTTCCTCAGCACGGTGGAGCTGCCAGAAACCCAGCCCAGCAAGCACCGGGACGCATACCAACACAAACAGCGTGGTGCGCCATTCTGGTGTGAAGCGGAACTCAATAGACATGACAACCAGGCCTCACACACCGCGCCAATCGTGAACTGTCTGGTCTATACTGCATGTCGTCAGTACTACGGGAGGAACCCATTGCTAAAAGCCGCGATAGTCGTTTTCATGATCGCCCTCGTTGCGAGTCTCGGCAGTGGATTTTACTATCTCATGACCGACCAGGGCGATAAAGCCAAGCGTCGCACCTTCCATTCCCTGGCAGTGCGCGTGACACTGGCCATCTGCCTTATGGCGCTCATCGTTTACGGCGTCGCCACAGGACAGCTGGGGCACGGTACTCCCTGGGACACAGGACCCCGCAAGGCCTCCGAGACCTCCGTAGCGCCCTAACTACCGCCGTCCCTTTTTTACAGGCAGCAACAGAGACAAACTCTTACAGAATATAGACAAACAAGAAAAGGAACACCCAGACAACATCAACAAAGTGCCAATACCAACTGGATGCCTCAAAGCCGAAGTGATCATCCGCCGTAAAGTGCCCCCCCATAACCGAACGCAGCAACTGGATCAGCAATAAGGTCATGCCCATCAGCACATGGAAGCCATGGAAGCCGGTCAGCATGAAGAAGGTAGACCCGTAAATCCCCGCGTTGAGCGTCAGGCCAAAATGGGCGTAGGCTTCGTAGTATTCCAAAGCCTGTAACCCGAGGAAGACAATACCTAGCGCTACAGTGACCGTCAGCCACTTGTTGAATTTCTTCTTGTCGCCCTCAAGAATTCCTGTGTGGGCAAAGTGACAGGTCAAGCTGGACGTCAATAGAATCAACGTGTTCCAGAGCGGCAGCCACTTCCACCAGAACTCCGCATCACGGAAAGCCATACTGGTATGGGCACTGGTATACGACCCGTTATTGGCCAAGGGCTGCGCCGCCGCGCCCCCCACAGCCTCCTGGGGGGTCTGCATCATAGGCCAAGCGAACTCGAAGCCATCCCAAAGCAGACCGTTCATACGTCCCGCTTCTCCTTCGCCTGCAAGCCAAGGGCCCGCGAGCATGCGCACGTAGAAAAGCGCACCAAAAAACGCGAAGAAAAACATTACCTCAGAAAAAATGAACCAGAACATCCCGAGTACGTAGGATTTCTTCAGCTGAGCGCTGTTCATGCCCGCGATATTTTCCTTTATCGCGGTGCGAAACCAGCCAAACAGTACCGCCATGAAAAAGAATAACCCGAACAGAAAAATAGGCCAGGAGTACGTTTGCTCATCGGGATCGCCAAAGGTCATATCATTCATGATGCTGGCGGCGCCGAATATGCTGAGCATCAAGCCAATCGTGGCGCACACCGCCAATCTGCTCTTCTCCGGTACATAGTACTTTTCGTACTCGGTGGACGTCTGCGTCGTCATGTTTTATCTCCGTCTATCGCAGCGGACTCGTGCACCCACAGCATCATCGCGCAGCGACTGCGCCGCCCGATGTCTCCGTCACGTCAAAAATGGTATACGCCAGAGTAATCGTCTTAATGTCTTGTGGGAGATCCTGGTCGACGATGAACTGCAATGGCAATTCGGCTGAACTATGCCCTTCCAGGGGTTGTCGGTTAAAACAGAAACACTCCGTCTTATGCAGGTAACTCGCCGCCCTGGCCGGTGAAACACTGGGTATGGCCTGGGCAACCATAGCGTCCGGGAGCGGATTACGGGCGAGATATACAGTTTCATTCACCGCGCCCGGGTGCACGCGCATAACGCTTCGCCGTGGCGCAAACTCCCAGGGCATGCCTTCATTGTTCGTCGCAATGAATTGGATCTTGACCTCTCGGGATTCATCCACCATGACGGGAACGGACGTGTAAGCCTGGCCGGCGGTCTTGCCGTTAATGCCCAATGCATCGCAGAGCACGTCGTACAGCGGCACCATCACCACAAAAACAAATGCAAACATCGCGACGGCCACCGTTACCAGTTTGGCAACGGTATCCAGGGTGGGGTTGTCGCTAATACGTAACAACGCTGCTTGCCTCAACCATGCGCATGGACACCGGGACCCACCCTCGGGGGCTCTTCGAAGGTATGGTACGGGGCCGGTGTCGGTACAGTCCACTCCAGCCCCTCAGCACCATCCCAGACTTTTTCATCACTCACGGGCTCGCCAGCGACAATCGTAGCGATCACGTTGTACAGGAAGAGCAGCTGCGAAGCGCCATAAATAAAAGCGCCTATGCTGGACATCATGTTGAAGTCGGCAAACTGCAGTGCGTAATCTGGAATACGTCGCGGCATTCCCGCCAAACCGACAAAATGCTGTGGAAAAAAGGTGAGGTTGAAGCCGATAAATGAAATCCAGAAGTGCGTCTTGCCCATGGCCTCGTTATACATGCGTCCACACCACTTGGGCAGCCAGAAATAGATCGCCGCCGTCATACTGAACACCGCGCCCGCTACCATCACATAGTGGAAATGGGCCACCACGAAGTAAGAATCATGGTACTGAAAATCCGCCGGAGCAATTGACAGCATGAGGCCGGTAAACCCACCGAGAGTGAACAACACCAAGAAACCCAAGCAAAACAACATCGGCGTCTCAAAGCTCAGTGCACCACGCCACATGGTCGTGATCCAGTTGAAAACCTTCACTCCGGTAGGCACGGCGATGAGCATTGTGGCGTACATGAAAAACAGCTCCCCGGCAATCGGCATACCGACCGTGTACATATGGTGTGCCCAGACGATGAACGACAGGAAAGCGATGGACGACGTTGCATACACCATGGAGTCATAGCCAAACAGTGGCTTCCGAGAAAACGCCGGGATAATTTGTGAAACCACACCAAAGGCTGGCAGAATAATGATATAGACCTCGGGGTGCCCGAAGAACCAGAAAATATGCTGGAACAAGACCGGGTCACCGCCTCCAGCAGCAGAGAAGAAGCTGGTACCGAAATGAATATCCATCAGCATCATAGTCACCGCTCCGGCCAGTACCGGCATCACGGCCACTAGCAGAAACGCCGTTATCAAGCAAGTCCATACGAACAACGGCATCTTCATATAAGTCATGCCGGGAGCGCGCATATTCATCACTGTCGCGATGATGTTAATGGATCCCATGATGGATGAAAGGCCCAGCACGTGTATTGAGAAAATAAAGAAGGTAACCGAGGGCGGCGCATAGGTCGTTGACAGTGGCGCATAAAAAGTCCAACCAAACGCAGGCGCACCCCCTTCCATAAACAGGGTAGATGCAAGCAGCAAAAAGGCCGGGGGCAAGATCCAAAAGCTCCAGTTATTCATCCGCGGCAGGGCCATGTCTGGCGCCCCTATCATCATCGGTATCAACCAGTTCGCCAAACCAACGAAAGAGGGCATGATCGCCCCAAAAACCATGATTAATCCATGCAACGTCGTCATCTGGTTGAAAAATGCGGGCTCTACCAGCTGCATGCCAGGCTGAAATAGCTCTGCTCGAATGACCATGGCAAAAAAGCCACCCAGAAGAAACATGGCAAAAGAGAACCACAAGTACATGGTTCCAATATCTTTGTGGTTAGTGGTGAAAAGCCACCGGCCGATGCCCTTCGCAGGACCGTGATGATGATCGCCCATCGTTAAATCCTCCTATTGGCCTTTCTTGTGGTTGTAGACATCGATGGGCTGAACGAGGTCACCCATGTTATTGCCGAAACCATTGCGCTGGTATGTCACTACCGCTGCCATATCGACATCATTCAGCTGCTCACCAAAGGCCTGCATTGCTGTTCCCGGTACACCATTGATGGAGACTTCGAGATGCGGTCCAACCGGGCCCGTCGCTATCGGACTACCGGCGATCGCATTGCCAAGACCACCTTCGCCATTGGCGCCATGGCAGGCCAGGCAATTACTGTCGTACACCGCCTTACCTCGTTCCATCAAATCATCAAGCGAAAAAGTCTGCGCCATAAGGTCCTTGATCTCAGTCGCTTCGGCCTGCTTCTCGCCAAGCCACTCGGTGTATTCCTCCTGGCTCACAACATTGACCACGATCGGCATGAAGCCATGGCTTTTGCCGCATAGCTCAGCACACTGACCGCGATAGGTTCCCTCGATAGACGTCCGCGTCGTCACCTCGTTTATAAAACCGGGAATCGCGTCCCGCTTCACCGCCAATTGAGGCACCCACCAGGAGTGCAATACGTCGTTCGCAGTGATTAGAAAACGCACCTTGGTATCAACCGGCAGAACCAGCGGCTCGTCCACTTCCAACAAATAGTTCTTACCTTTTTTTGCGGTATTGTAAATCTCACTCTGGGGTGTACGGAGGTTACTGAAGAAACTGACGTTTTCTCCCTCATCATTGATATATTCATACTTCCACTTCCATTGGTAACCGGTAACGATAACATCCAGGTCGGCCTCATCATTGTCATAAATATCCAGCAAGGTCGTGGTTGCAGGAACGGCCATCACAACAAGAATCACGAAAGGCACTACGGTCCAGGCGATCTCTACCTTGGTGCTCTCATGAAACGTAGCCGGCGTCACGCCGCGTGATTTTCGATGATAGATGATGGAGTAGAACATGACACTGAACACGACAATGCCTATTACCACACAGATCCACAGGATGATCATGTGCAGGTTGTAAATCTGCCGACCCACCTCGGTCACGCCAGGCGACATATTAATCGAACTTTCATCGCCCGCTGCCACGGCAATAACGCTCATCAGCAACAGCACAGGTCCAAGCGCAAGCTTGCATAGCTGCTTCGCTATAAAAACCATTCCCCGTGTCTCCATCTAGAGTAACCGTCGTACTTTACCGGCCCAGCGTCACCCGGGCATCCAGAACAATAACCGTCCAGAATGGGTGCCGGTAAAGGACGAATGATACCGGCACCTTGTCCACTGAAGGCTACCGGTTGTTACGCGGTCTTGGGACGTGCTGCGGTGCACTTCCGCCCCAAAAGCGCGCGGGATTATAGCGGAACTGTCTCTCGAATCCTACAGGGCCCCGGAGTTTATGAAACCATGGTGTTTTTATACTGATTTGTCGTGGTTTTTCTGCTAGCGCCCCATCAATCCACGCCGGGCGGGTGCCCGCTAGCGAAATACCCGATATGTACTAGCCTGTCAGGTTAGAAGGCGGTACCAAATCTCCCAGCATCAGGTCGATCATGGTCCCACCCGGAATCAGAGAAACCATCAGCGCTGCTATTCGCGCCGAACAGGCTAGTCACCAACTGCGTGCCTCGCTAGAAAGGCGCCTGCCGGCGCTGCGCCAAACATTGCAGCTTCCGGAACGGCAACCCCTTGCTGCATTGATGGCCTTTATTACCGGTTATATTGAAAGCGTACCGAGTTGCCTGGCTGTGGTTACCTCCCTGAGCAAGCGCCTGGGGTTTTTTGATTACGCCGCCCCTTTTTTGCGTCTCGCGGAGGACTATTTCCTGCAACCGCCAGAGCCCTTGCCACAAGACGGCGGGCTAGGGGCCCTTTTGGACGAAGCATTCCTCTGCCACCGGCTCTTAGAGGAGGTCAATGATCACCATATCCGCCACCTGCAAAGGCCGCTTTTGCCCCTCGATATGACCGAAGCCAATATTATTGTGCATCACCTGCTGGGTGATGCCTTCGCCTCCCGACTTGAGGAGCTGGTGCAGTTCACCGCCATGCAGCTACTGGAGAAGGACTATGTGTGGCAGCAAGTGCGCGACCTGCCGGGATCACACGAGGCGTCGGTCCCGCTGATGTCCAGCAAGGACCTGGTCGGATCCGAGCGCAGAATTCGCCTGCGACTTGCTTCCTGAAACAAAAAACACCGGGCGCCTATGTCGCGGTGAATTCGCCCCGCGACGCGAGACAGTGCACACTCCGCCTCGCCAATAGCCGTCTTCGCCACACACGGCTCCAAATGACTAATCCGTCTTGCCCGGTGACGAATCGGCGGGGTCCACCAGCGTGACGATCTCTGCAGGCGTGTCTAGCCGTCTAGCCAAAGCACGACTGACGCGGGTAGGTGGCTCCTCGAGAGTAGGACTCGGATCTCCCGCCCGGCGCTCACTGAAGCCACAGCTAACACAGCGTCGCTGATCCGCCGCTGTATCGATAACTATCTTGTCCAGCAGGCCACAACGGGGACACTTCGCTCCCGCGATAAAACGTTGCCGGGGTGGCTTGTTCGGCACGCTTACTACTCCTCTGCACTGGCGGGTCTGGTCAGACTGTAGCCGGATCGCTATTGTAGCAGGCCCCAGTTAAGAGGCGACTAGCATGGAACACTATACCGCAACCTGTCTGCGGCGTTTTAAGGGGCATAGCCCTGAGGTCGGCAAACGTGTATTCATTGACCCCAGCGCGGTGGTCCTGGGACAGGTCGTGTTGGGAGACGACGTGTCCATCTGGCCACAGGTTGCCATCCGCGGTGATGTGCATCATATCCGCATCGGCGCAGAAACCAACGTCCAAGACGGTGCCGTTCTCCATGTCACCCACGCAGGCCCTTATAATCCTGATGGCTGGCCGCTGATCATCGGCCACCAGGTTACCATCGGGCACAGTGCCACCCTGCACGGTTGCCACATTGGAGACCGCGTGCTGGTAGGCATGTGTGCCACGATTATGGACGGCGCCGACATCGCGCCGGAAGTCGTCATCGCCGCTGGCGCGCTGGTGACTCCCGGCAAACGTCTGCATAGCGGGCGGCTGTATGCCGGACGTCCGGCACGTGAAATGCGCACCTTAAGCGAAACCGAGATGGCCTACTTCGTTTATAGCGCGGAGAATTATGTCCAGCTCAAGAACCAGCATATCGCGGAGCTGGAAACGTCAGGCCGCGACCATGCTCTCACGCAGGTGACTGATGACGGCCTGTGAATCTGGTCGGACACCGCGCCAAATATAGAATGCTGCAGCAGCCTGCTCAACCAGCATGCCAAGACCATCCGCGACCGCCCAGGCGGCGTGGTGAGCGGCCCAACGCATAAAGGGGGTAGGTAGCGAACCGTATAACAGGTCGTAGCAGCAGCTGTGCTCGCGCAATACGCCGCCCGGCAGGTCGGGTAGCTCACCAGAGAGACCCGCGCTGGTGGCGTTGATTACGATGTCAAACTGCCGCCCGTGCACCAGATTGAGGTCACCCCCTGCGAGGGTCCCGAGCGGTGCAAAGCTGGCCGCCAACTGTTCAGCCCGCTCGGCAGTGCGATTGACCACCAACAGTTGCTCCGGCTGCTGTGCCAATAATGGCGCCAGCACACCACGGGCAGCGCCCCCAGCCCCGAGCAGCAACACGTCCGACCCCTGCAGGGCCCAGCCGAGGTTTTCAACCAGATCTGTTATCAAGCCACAGCCATCCGTATTGTCACCTTCGATCTTGCCGCCCGATACGCAGGTGAGCGTATTCACGGCGCCTGCCCGCGCAGCACGATCGCTAACCTTGTCTGCAAATTCGAACGCCGCTTGTTTGAAGGGAACGGTCACGTTAAGACCCGTGCCACCGCCTTGAAAAAATGCCGCTGCCGCATCCGCAAAACCCTCCGGCTCGACTCGCACGGCACGGTACGTCATTGCTTGGGCACACTGCTGCGCAAAAAGGGTGTGAATCTCGGGCGACTTGCTGTGCTTCACTGGATTGCCGAACACAGCGTAGCGGTCTTTGGGGGTCATGCTGTTTTGCATCGCTCCGCTATGGGGCCTCCCTGTCGGCGAGCCAGTCGCGACCCGTCAAATAATAGTCCGTCAGCTGCGCCTCCGGGGACCCAGGCTCAGCAGCATAATCATACTCCCAGCGCACCAGCGGCGGCAGGGACATAAGGATGGATTCGGTGCGACCACCTGACTGCAGGCCAAACAGCGTGCCACGGTCAAACACTAGGTTAAACTCCACGTAACGTCCCCGCCGATAGAGCTGAAACTGCCGTTCCCGCTCGGTATAGGGCCGCTTCTTATTCCGCTGAACGATGGGGCGGTAAGCGCGCATAAAAGAATCGCCCACTGCACGCATGAAAGCAAAGCAGGCATCAAAGCCCCCTTCATTCAAGTCATCGAAGAACAGCCCACCGATCCCGCGGGGCTCATCTCGGTGCTTGAGATAAAAGTACTCGTCGCACCACTGTTTATACCGCGTATAGGTACCCTCTCCAAAGGCGGCGCAGGCCCCTGCAGCGACCCGGTGCCAGGCGATACAATCTTCTCGATTAGGGTAATAGGGTGTCAGATCATAGCCTCCGCCAAACCACCAAACCGGATCCTCTCCAGGCTTATTTGCAGCAAAGAACCGCACGTTCGCATGGGCCGTCGGGACATACGGGTTCCAAGGGTGTACCACCAGTGATACGCCAAGCGCTTCGAAGCTACGGCCGGCCAGCTCTGGCCTCAAAGCGGATGCAGATGGCGGTAACCCCTCGCCAGAGACATGGGAAAAGTTGACTCCCGCCTTCTCAAATACAGCGCCCTCAGCCAGTGCCCGGCTACAACCGCCTCCGCCTTCCGGGCGTTGCCACGTCTCGACACGGAAGTTCGCGCCACCATCTTCTTCAGCCAATGCGTCACAGAGTTTGTCCTGCAGATTGACCAGATAGGTCCTGACCCGCTCCAACTGCATTGCCCAACTTTCCTCAGGGAACCCGCCGAGGCGCATTATACGCACGCCACCACAGCAGCAGAACCAGTAGACCGCCAAACAATAGCAATAATTTTCCCCGACGCCCTAGGCGCGGATAATGCGGCCGGTTTCCAGGTGGCGGATAGTGGTTGGACGCCCGGAGGAGCCGAGGGTACCGGGCACCACACAACCTAGCCGGTCCCCAAAATATCGCCGTACCTGGAGCGCATGCCGCGCGGGCTGTGCACCCGCAGGATTGGCCGAGGTAGAGACCAACGGACCACCCCACGCGGCAGCAAGCGCACTGATCACTGGGTGCTCAGTGACTCTTACCGCCACCGTATCATGTGCACCGCAAATCCAGTCCGGTACACGGCCTTTGTGGGGCACCAACCAAGTGGCCGGGCCAGGCCAACTCGCAGCTAGGGTCTCAAGCTGCGGGAGAGGCAGGTCTTGCAGCAGGAACTGCAGCTGCTCAGTTTTGTGGGCGACCAGGATGAGGCCCTTGGCTACGGGACGCGCCTTCAAAGCTAGCAGCTGCTCCACAGCATCCCTGTTAGCAGGGTCACAACTCAAGCCCCAAACCGCTTCGGTGGGGCAGGCAATCACCTCCCCATGCTCGAGGGCGCGACAGGCAGATGTCAGCGCGAGGGCGCTAGGCGGGGTAGGCAAGCTTACCCTTTGAGTTTTTCCTGCAGTGCTGCGTTCTTGGCGGCGATATCTTGCGCATTTGCCTCGCGCTCCTCGCGCAGCTTGTCACCCAAGCCGGTGTCCGCCAGAGACAACATCTGTGCAGCCAGGTAGCCGGCGTTCTTTGCTCCCGCTTTGCCGATGGCAACCGTGGCAACGGGGATGCCGGCGGGCATCTGTACGGTGGACAACAGCGCGTCCAAGCCATCCAGGGATGCGTTCATCGGCACCCCGATTACGGGCTTCACCGTGCCCGCGGACACCGCGCCTGCCAGGTGCGCTGCCATACCGGCCGCAGCGATGAACACCGCGCAGCCGCGAGCTTCCGCGTCCTTGACGTAGGCCTTTGTCTCCTCGGGCGTGCGATGCGCGGAGGTGATCCGCACCTCGAAAGGCACGGCAAACTTATTCAGGACATCGAAACTGGCTTCCATGACGGGCAGATCCGAGTCAGAACCCATCACGATTGCCACAAACGGCTTACTCATCGGTTTTCTCCTTCAGGCTGGGGTTTTAGACCGGGCTTTCTGTGAAAAGCGCGAAATCTAGCGGACTGGGGCAGGCTTGGCAAGCCTATTGGCCTGGCTCAACAGCGAATATATCCGCCCGCCGTGCGCTCCACCCGACCGGCTAACTCCAACGACGATAACGCCGCCACAACCTGCGCAGTCGGTCGGGCACTGCTTTCGACCAGTGCATCCAGCGATATCTCTTCAAAACCCATATGACGCAGCAGCCACGATGTTGCTTCCACGTCGCTTGATGTGGCTGCGTCGGCGCTGCTGAGGCGCCGATACAACGGATCGAGCTCCTCGAGTATATCGTCCACATCCTGAACCATTTTTGCGCCGTCACGCAACAACTGCAGGCAACCACGTCCACCTAGATGCAACGGCGACCAGGGCAGGGCAAATACCTCCCGTCCCTGCTCCAGAGCTGTTCGCGCTGTTATGAGAGACCCGCTGGGCAACGCTGCCTCAATCACCACCACGCCCAGGCACATGCCACTGATAATGCGATTACGCCTTGGAAAGTGTTGCTTGCGCGGCGCGGTGCCAGGCGCAAACTCCGTTACCAAACAACCCCCTCGAACTATATCCCGCGCCAGAACATCGTTGCGACGCGGGTACACCTGGTCGATCCCCGTGGCCATAACCGCAATCGTCTTACCCCGCACCCCGAGTGCGCCCCGGTGCGCGGCACTATCGATGCCCACCGCCAAGCCGGAACAGACCTGCAACCCTGCTCTCACCAGCGCACTGACCAGTGACGCAGTAAGTCTGCAGGCTGCAACACTCGCTCGACGACTGCCGACGACCGCCAACTGGGGCTTTGTGAGCAACGCCACATCGCCCTTGACGTAAAGGAGCGGTGGCGGATCGTGAATTTCCCGCAGCAAAGGCGGGTAGTGCGTGTTATCAAACTCGATAACCGTTGCGCCAAAAGGTCTTGCCGCTGCTCTCGCCTGTGCAACATTCATACATCGTCCTTGATGTGCGGATCGTTTTTTGCTGTCGCATGACGGCGCTACGTGCCCGTCAAGGGTTTTTCACAATGTCCATGACGTGCAGCGGTCGCGTCGTTCTGAGTATGATCGCAAAGCTGACTTTCTCGTAAGCATCGAAGACCATGGCCAAACCTGCTCGAGTATCCGGCAGCTGCACATTGGTTTGAGTCGCCTTGTCAAACACGATACGACCCAACTGATAGACCGCCAACACATTGCCAATCTGCAGGCCATCACGCTTCCCGCGATTGATCGTCACTATACTGTACTGGCCAATCTGATCGAGCCCGCCATCGACACCAATCATGACACCATCAATGTCCTCTGCAGGCGCCCGCGGATGGAAGCTCGAGTCGAGTATGCGCTCCTCATAGGGCAGCAGGCGGTCACCGATTCTCACTTCCTCCGTGACGCGGGTTACCTCGAGTCCAGCCACTTCATCGCGGTTACTACTCAATAACTTTGCAGCACCGATATCAATAACCTGGTAGCCAAGATACTCTGCTGTAATCGGATCGGCGTAGTGCTGCCCAACCCGATAAATGCCATACCTACGCTCGTCATCGGGAAACGGGCCCCGCCCGAAAATCCGATCACCGGGGCCACTGATTAACGCCTGCTCGTCACCTGCCACTACATAGGCTGAGTAGTTGAGCTCTTTCGCCTCCAGCACCCGGTTGCGCCGCAGCCAGGGGCCTATCTGGTCGAGGGGAATGGTCGGTATGGCGAGATCCAGAGGCGTTACTCGCATATTCGGCGTCAATTTGATATCCCTGCCACGGCGCATCCGCAATCGCGGCTTGCCACCAACCCACGTCAAATGCAGTTCATCGCCGGGATAAATGAGATGGGGATTGTCTATTTGTGGATTAACATCCCAAAGCTCCGGCCAGCGCCAGGGTCGCTTCAGGTACATGCCGGCAATACCCCACAGTGTGTCACCCCTCTGGACGATATAGGTTTCCGGCACATCCTCATTCAGTTCCACTGCAGCATACGATCCGCCGCTGCACAGCAAGGTGCACAGCAGTAACGAAATTGTGAACGCCCTTAATGTCATTGTTTACGTCCCTATTGGCCTTTCGACAGGCTCTCTTTGTTGGTATCAAGCAGGCGGATCGACCTAGGGCACGCAACGCGACCCATCAAGGACCCCTCCTAACCGCCGGTGATTTCCCCTTACCCCGCTACGCCACGCCCCGCTCGCTGGCTGGGCGGCAACGCCGCTGCGGCGCTAGGCACCCCTCAAGCACTGGCTGTATAATGCCTACAGTGTGCTGCCGCATCATGGTACTGGCAAGCCAAATGTTATTAATTCACGCAGCCAAATTTAGCCACATCCCGCTTCTCTGCAGGCCCCGAATATCATGGCATTACTGGAAATTCTAGCCTTCCCCGATCCGCGACTGCGCACCCGGGCAGCACCCGTCAAGGACGTCACGAAGGCTACTCGCACGCTCATCGACAACATGCTCGAAACCATGTACGCGGCGCCCGGTATAGGGCTCGCTGCGACACAAGTCAATGTCCACCAGCGGCTGCTGGTAATGGACGTGTCCGAGGCACATGATGCGCCGCAAGTCTTCATCAACCCCAGGTTTGAGGTACTGGATCCGGAATTGGGTGCGTACGATGAAGGCTGTCTGTCGGTCCCCGGGTTTTACGAGTCCATCACTCGGCCACAAAAAATATCGGTATCTGCCCTGGACCGGAACGGGTCGCCGTTTTCTGTCAATTTAGACGGATTAGAGGCAATTTGCCTACAGCACGAGGTGGACCATCTCAATGGCAAGCTCTTTGTTGACTACCTGTCGCCCCTGAAGCGCCAGCGCATCCGCAAAAAGCTCGAAAAAGAACAGCGCACCCGCGCTTGAAATCGCATGAGCAAGCGTCCGCTTCGCCTTATTTTTGCCGGCACCCCAGCATTTGCTGCCCAGCACTTAACCGCCCTGATTGACAGTCCTCACCGCCTTGTTGGTGTGTACACACAACCCGACCGACGCGCGGGGCGGGGTCGGCAACACCAAGCAAGCCCGGTTAAGCAGATGGCCGAAAACGCGGGGCTGCCCGTCTACCAGCCCACGACCCTTAAAGATGCTGCGGCACAAAAGACACTGACCGATCTGCACGCGGACCTGATGATCGTGGTCGCCTATGGGCTCATCCTGCCTCAAGCCGCGCTCGACGCACCCGCGCAGGGTTGTCTCAACGTGCACGCGTCTCTTTTGCCGCGTTGGCGCGGCGCAGCACCGATACAACGCGCTATCGAAGCGGGCGATGCCAGCAGTGGCGTGACCATTATGCGTATGGACGCGGGCCTGGATACGGGCGCTATGCTGGCCACCGCCGCCTGTCCGATTGGAGCGACGACCAACACGGCTGAATTACAGGATGCAATGGCACAAATCGGCGCGCCGCTGCTGTTGTCGGTACTGGACGACATCGAGGCCGCGCTGCACAATGCACTCGCGCAGGACGACGCAAAGGCGAGCTACGCCAATAAAATTTCCAAAGCCGAGGCGGAAATAGATTGGACTCAGGCGGCCTCCACGCTGGATCGTAAGATCCGTGCATTTAATCCGGCCCCGGTGTGTTTCACTTATATGGGCGACAGACGTGTGCGTGTGTGGCAGGCGAAGCCTTTATCTGGGGGCGACAGCCATGTGGCTGCGGGAACCATTATACGTGCCCACCCTGAGGGTATCGTGGTGCGTTGCGGCGAGGGGGAACTGGCTTTAAAGGCATTACAACTCGAAGGCGGCAAGGTCGTATCGGCGAGACAACTGCTTGGTACACCGCAGTCGCCGTTCACGCCGGGCGGACGTTTCGCCCCGCGCGTCACATGAGCCAGGATGTTCGCGCCACCGCGGCGACAATTATCGCTGCGGTGCTTGACGGACAATCCCTGGACCGTGCCCTGGGCAACCAGATAACCCGCGTTGACGGTTCTGAACGCGGCCTACTGCAGCAATTGTGCTATGGATCCCTGCGCCATGCTCCGCGGCTGCAGGCACTGCTCATTATGCTCCTCGACAAACCCCTCAAGACCAAAGACCGTGACCTTCAAGGACTGCTTATTTGCGGTCTTTACCAGTTTGATCACACTCGCATCCCCGATCACGCGACGGTCGCCGCCACCGTTAATGCCACCCGAGCACTGCGCAAGGACTGGGCCAGAGGGCTCATCAACGCCGTTCTGAGGCGGTACCAACGAGAACGCAACATGTTGATCCAATCGCTTTCGCCCGCCGCGATGGCCGCCCACCCGGACTGGCTTTTTCAGTGCATCCATAGTCAGTGGCCCCGTGCTGCAAGCAGCATAATTGATAGCAACAACCAACAGGCGCCCATGACACTGCGCGTGAACCGACGCAAGGTGTCCAGAGAGGACTATCTGAGCAGCTTGTCCGCGCAGGGCATCGCAGCCTCCGCAGGGGCGTTGACGCCTGACAGCCTGCAGCTGACCCAGCCCATGGACGTCGACGATCTGCCGGGCTTTGCGGCGGGCCAAGTCAGCGTGCAAGACGAAGCTGCACAATTGGCGGCGATCATGCTGTCAGCACGACCCGGGGAGCGCGTACTGGATGCCTGTGCAGCCCCCGGAGGGAAGTGCTGTCATATCCTCGAGATCATGCCTGGTCTGTCAGAGTTGGTCGCCATGGACGTCAACGCCAGCCGCCTCACGCGGGTTCGCGACAATCTCACGCGACTGGGTCTGTCGGCCACGGTGCTCCAGGGTGACGCCGCCTCGCCACCCAATACACTGCAGCCCGCCAGTTTCGACCGCATATTGCTCGATGCACCCTGCTCCGCCAGCGGGGTCATTCGCCGCCACCCGGACATCAAATTGCTGCGGCGGGAGCGCGACCTGCGGCCACTGGCTCAGCACCAACTGCGTCTTCTGCACGGCCTTTGGCCTTTGCTGAAACCGGGCGGCAGTTTGTTGTACGCTACCTGCTCTGTGCTTGATGCTGAGAACAGCCAGGTAGTACACCGTTTCCTCGATGGCCAGGATGCTGCGATCCACTCTGTACCCAGTGCCAGCGGCGGCGAAATTGTCAGCGGTGGCCGACAATTGCTGCCCACTGCAGCAGGCCCCGACGGGTTATTCTACGCGCGATTTAAAAAAGCCGCTTGAGACTTGTGCACAATTTCGCCACACCGACGCTGTCAATCAACTGGCGAGTTCATTATCGTGCTGCAAGAATAAGAGCACCTTTGAATGCGATCACATTATGCACAGGGGACCCCGGTCCTGTTGACACACAAGAGCTCATCGAGCCATGAAGATTATCATACTGGGAGCAGGCCAGGTTGGCGGCACCCTCGCTGAGCACCTTGCTAACGAACAAAACGATATTACCGTGGTGGACACGGACGGCGACAAACTACGCACCCTGCAGGACCGTCTCGACATTGGTACGGTGGTGGGCGGCGCATCACACCCCGACACACTGTACAACGCCGGCGCAGACGATGCCGATATGCTGATCGCCGTTACTAATAGTGACGAGATCAACATGATGGCTTGTCAGGTGGCTTATACGCTGTTCAAAACACCTACCAAGATTTCCCGGGTCCGATCTCCGAACTATCTGGCCCGTCAGGCGCAGTTGTTCAACCGGGAGCATATTCCGGTCGATGTCATTATTGGACCAGAGCAACTGGTGACACAAAGTATCGAACGCCTGATTTCGACCCCGGGCGCTCTGCAGGTCATGGATTTTTCCGACGGACGTGTGCAGCTGGTTGCCGTGCGCGCTTATCACGGTGGGCCCATCGTCGGCCATGAACTTCAAGAAATTCGTCGACATATGCCCAACGTGGACACTCGCGTTGCCGCCATTTTTCGTCAGGACCGTGCCATTATTCCTGAGGGAGACACCATCGTAGAGGCCGATGACGAGGTATTTTTCATCGCGGCACGAGACAATATCCGCGCAGTCCTATCGGAGCTGCGCAATGTCGACAAACCTTATAAGCGTGTCATGATTGCCGGCGGCGGCAATATTGGCGCCACGCTTGCACACAGCTTGGAAGCTGACTATCAGGTCAAGCTTATAGAGAAGTCCTACGAATTATGTCGCGTTCTGTCTGAGCGTCTGCGCGACTGTGTCGTATTGCATGGCAGCGGCGCGGAGCCACAATTACTGGCCGCGGAGCACATTGAGGCCACAGATGTGTTTTGCGCGCTGACCAATAGCGATGAAGCCAATATCATGATGTCTATGTTAGCCAAGCGCATGGGGGCGAAGAAAGTTATCACGTTGATCGCAAACGCCGCCTACGCGGAGCTGGTAGGTGACGAAATCGATATCGCAATTTCGCCGCAACAAATTACTATCGGCAGTTTGCTTACCCATGTCAGGAAGGGCGACATCAGCAATGTGCATTCACTGCGTCGCGGAGCGGCCGAGGCGATTGAGCTCACCGCACACGGCGACGCGAGGTCGTCAAAAGTTGTCGGACGGCGGCTGGACGAGATCAAACTGCCCCAGGGCGTCACCATTGGTGCGGTGGTCCGCGGTGATTCTGTTTTGATAGCGCATCGACACATCGTGGTGGAGCCTGACGACCATGTCATCCTGTTCTTAATTGACCGCAAACAGATCAGCGCCGTGGAGAAGCTGTTCGCCGTCGGCTTCGGATTCTTCTCCTAGCGCATCCCTGGCATGCACTTCTCTGTCTCTTTCCGCATCCTGGGTCTGCTGTTGATGATGTTCAGCTCGATACAGCTAGTGCCCCTGTTAATGGCTGCCCTGGAACCCGGCACCAGTGCCAAGGGCTTTGCCTACGCGATCACAATTACATTTTTATCCGGGCTTCTCATGTGGTACCCCGTGCGCAAAGCCAGCCACGACCTGCGTATTCGCGACGGCTTTCTGATCACTTCACTGTTCTGGACAGTGCTCGGGTTGTTCGGCGCACTGCCGTTTATGTTTGCAGACACCTTGCAACTGTCACCGGTCAGCGCGATTTTCGAGTCAATCTCCGGGCTCACTGCCACCGGTGCAACCGTTATCATCGGACTGGATGAGCTGCCGAAGTCAGTGCTTTTTTACCGACAATCGCTGCAGTGGCTTGGTGGCATTGGCATTATCGTTGTCGCTGTTGCAATTCTGCCCATGCTGGGGGTCGGCGGCATGCAACTGTATAAAGCCGAGACGCCGGGTCCGTCAAAAAACAGTAAGCTAACGCCACGGATCAAGGAAACGGCCAAGGCGCTGTTTGCCGTCTACTTGCTACTCACCATCGCCTGTGCCTTATCCTACTACGCGGTCGGTATGTCCGGCTTTGACGCCATTGCCCACGCATTCTCAACCGTATCCCTAGCTGGATTCTCTACCCACGACGACAGTCTGGGTTATTTCAACAGTGACGCCGTACTTCTCGTTGCAACTGTTTTCATGCTCATTTCTAGTGTCAACTTCGGGTTGCATTTCCTCGCGTGGCGGCGACGGTCGCTGGGCGCATACCGCAAAGACTCTGAGACGCGCTTTTATTTCACGGCCGTCCTGATCTGTATGATTATTACCATTTACTGTCTGATCGCCTGGGAGATCCACGGCTACCGGGACAGTGTTTTGCACGGTATCTTCCAGGTACTGTCTATCATCACCACCACAGGCTACTCCAGTGGCAATGTCTCAGGCTGGCCGATTGCGCTGCCCATCATGGCGATCTTTTTTTCCTGCATGGGCGGCTGTGTCGGTTCCACCTCGGGGGGAATCAAAGCCATGCGGGTAATGCTAATCTTCAAGCAGGGCATGCGTGAACTCAAACAATTGGTCCACCCCCAAGCCGTCATGCCGCTGAAAGTCGGCGGACGGCGGGTCGAGGCCACCGTGGTGAGCGCCGTGTGGAGTTTTTTCGCAGTCTATACCTCTGCGTATATCATCCTGCTGGTACTGCTGGTTCTGACCGGATTGGATTTTGCCACCGCTTTTTCCGCTGTCGCGGCAACGCTGAACAATCTGGGTATTGGCTTTGCCGATGTCGCCCATGGCTTTGGTGCCCTCAGTGAGCCTACCAAGGCCATTCTGTGTTTCGCGATGCTCTTGGGGCGCCTCGAAATCTTCACCCTACTCGTATTGTTTACCCCGGCATTCTGGCGCATTTAGCGCGCCCTCGATTTGCGGATGGTCTCATAGGCAGCCTGAATCTCCTGGGCGCGTTCCGTGGCCAAACGCACCATATCTTCCGGCACACCTTTTGCAATCAGTTTGTCCGGGTGGTGCTCACTCATCAGCCGCCGGTACGCCCTCTTCAGCGCCTTGTCGCTGGTGCTGCTATCTACCCCTAAAGCCGCGTAGGCGTGCGCCAGATTATCGCCCGCTTGACGCGCCGTATCACCCTGCTGCCGAAACTGCCCTTGTGCACGAACCATGCGCACCAGTTGCTCCAACTGCGCCGCAGCCAGGCCCATCAAGCCGGCGATTCGCACCAGCGCGGCGTGCTCGGCAGGCGCCAGCGAACGATCCGCGTGCGCCAGAGAGACCAGAAACAGCAGCAAGGTCTGCTGAAGTTGGCGTTGTGCGCCACAAATACCAAGGAACGCGCGAACGGCGGACTCCACATCAAATTCCGGCGCGGCACCCTGATGAAATAATGCAATCGCCCGGCGGCGCAGCCCCGCGTCAAGCCCCATCTGGGTAAACATCTTTTCGGTATGCTCGATCTCCGCTTGCGATATTTGTCCATCCGCCTTGGCGATGACCCCGGACAACAGAAATGTTGTCTCGAAGAAACTGTCCCGAATACGCGCTACATTTTCCGGAGAGCCGAATTGAAAAGTTTTGCCCAACCCGCGATCAAACGCATGCCCGACCAGAAGCCCCACTACGAGTCCCGGGATTCCCCCCGCAGCCAGTCCGATCAGCCCACAGATCACTTTTCCAAATACCATCACTTGCATTGCCAGCGCCTTCTCCTTGCCCACCTATCCGCCACCGTGAGAGGCTGTATAATAGCCCACTTTTTGCGGCGGCCTGCGCAGCGAGCGAAGCGGTGACCCAAACCTCGAGCCAACCTGACACGTTCCAAGACCTGATACTCAGGCTGCAACAGTACTGGGCAGCGCAGGGTTGTGTGATTCTGCAGCCCGTGGACATGCCAGTGGGGGCAGGGACGTTTCATCCGGCCACTTTTCTGCGCGCGGTGGGCCCGGAACGTTGGAATGCCGCTTACGTCCAGCCCAGCCGGCGGCCCACGGACGGCCGCTACGGTGAGAACCCGAATCGCCTGCAACACTACTACCAATTCCAGGTCGTAATGAAGCCGTCGCCGGCGGACTTTCAGCAGCTGTACCTTGAGTCCCTATTCGCACTGGGCGTCGACGCCGCCATACACGATATTCGCTTTGTCGAGGACAATTGGGAGTCGCCCACCCTCGGGGCCTGGGGACTTGGCTGGGAAGTCTGGCTAAACGGTATGGAGGTGACGCAGTTCACCTACTTCCAGCAAGCCGGCGGCCTCGAGTGCTATCCCGTCATGGGTGAAATCACCTACGGTATCGAACGCATCGCGATGTATCTGCAAGGCGTCGACAGTATTTATGACCTGCTCTGGTCCAAGGGGCCCACCGGGCGCGTCACTTATGGCGACGTATTCCACCAAAACGAGGTCGAAATGTCCCGCTACAACTATGAAGAGGCGGACACCGCGCAGCTGTTTTCCCACTTCGAGCATTGCGCTGGCGAGGCGTTGCGACTGGTGGAGAATGGGCTGCCCCTGCCGGCTTACGAAATGGTGATCGCAGCATCCCATACCTTCAACCTGCTGGATGCCCGGCACGCGGTCTCCGTAACCGAGCGACAACGTTTCATTCTGCGTGTCAGAGCATTGGCCAGAGCGGTGGCCCAGGCCTACTTCGATGCGCGGGCGGCCCTGGGCTTTCCCTTGGCGTCGGAGGCGCTGCGTGATGAGGTGCTTGAACGCAGCAGGACTGCCGCGACATGAACACCGAGAACCTGTTGGTAGAAATCGGGACCGAAGAGTTGCCACCCAAGGCGCTGCAACCCCTAGCCCTTGCTTTTCGCGATGGCATCGTAACGGGGTTGTCGCAACGAGATCTGTGCCATGGAGAGGTCCGCTGGTTCGCCACACCACGTCGCCTCGCGGTGTTCATTGCCGACGTCCTATTAGAAGCTCCCGAGAAGCAGATCGAAACGCTCGGACCACCCGCTGACAAGGCACGCGATGCTGCAGGGAACTGGACCCCGGCTGCCGCAGGCTTTGCAAAGAAACAAGGGGTTTTGCCGGAGGGACTGCAGATCCTCGAAACCCCCAAAGGTAAGCGCCTGGGTTTGCGCAGGGCAGCGGCAGGGGCCAAGGCTACCCAGGTAGTCAACGAGATCATTCGTGAGGCGATCCAGGGACTGCCCATTCCCAAGCGCATGCGGTGGGGAGCGGGACGGGAAGACTTCGTGCGGCCAGTGCACTGGATTGTTGCCATGCTGGGGCTTGACGCTGATCACGGCAAGATTTTCGACCTGCCCACCAGCAATATCACCTATGGCCATCGGGTCCACAGCGCAGGCCCGATTACCCTGTCGTGCCCCGAAAACTACGAGGCCGCCTTATTAGAAGCGCGCGTTGTCGCCTGCTTTGAGCAGCGGCGAGAGCTGATTCGCAAACAGGCTCACGCTCAGGCGCAGGGTCTGGAAGCGAACGTCATCATAGATTCTGACCTACTCGATGAGGTGACCGGGCTGGTCGAGTGGCCGGTCGCTCTTACCGGCACCTTTGATGACCGTTTTCTTGCCGTGCCATCCGAGGCATTGATCTCCTCTATGAAGGAACACCAGAAGTACTTCCACGTAGAAGATGCAGGCGGCGCGCTGAAGCCCCGTTTCATTACTATTGCCAATATAGAAAGTGCCGACCCGGACCAGGTCATCGCGGGCAACGAACGTGTGATTCGGCCGCGCCTGGCAGACGCGGCGTTTTTCTTCGAAACGGACAAAAAAACCCCCCTGGCAGAACGGGTCGATGCGCTTGCAAATATTGTCTTTCAACAAAAACTCGGTTCCCTCTACGACAAAACACTGCGCGTCACCCGTCTGACGGGCCTGCTGGCTCCTGAGGTCGGAGCGTCGACAGCGCTCGCGACACGAGCCGCCAGGCTGTGCAAGGCGGATCTGGTCACCGACATGGTGCTGGAATTCGCGGATATGCAGGGGGTCGCCGGCTCGTACTACGCCCTGCATGACGGGGAGGAACCGGAAGTGGCCGCCGCGATCGCCCAGCAATATTGGCCAAAGTTCTCTGGCGACCGCCTGCCCGAATCAGCCTCCGCCTGCACTCTGGGTGTCGCGGACCGGCTGGATACCCTGGTCGGCATCTTTGGTATCGGCCAGCCCCCCAGCGGCTCAAAAGATCCCTTTGCTCTGCGCCGTGCTTCACTGGCAGTGCTACGAATCATCGTCGAGCGAGAGCTGGACATCGATCTAATCTGGAGTCTGGAGCAAGCCGCGGAGGGCTTCCCCCCCGGCACCTTAGAGGCCGGCACCAGTGCACAGGTGTTCGAGTACATGATTGAGCGGTTTCGCGCCTGGTATGAAGAAGAGAACATCACGGCAGAGGTGTTCCGCTCCGTCAGCGCCAGAAACCTGTCGCGTCCGCTAGACATGCATCGTCGGGTGCTTGCGGTTGACGCGTTTTCGCAGCTACCCGAGGCACTAGCGCTAGCCACTGCCAACAAACGCGTGGCAAATCTACTAAGCAAACTGGGCGATACCCATAGCTTTGGCGACGTAAGCGCTGACTTACTTGTAGAGGCACAGGAGAAAGGGCTAGTGGACACCCTGGATGCGCTGCAAAGGCATTATCAACAGCACCTGCAGGGGGGCGATTATACGGCGGCCTTGCGCAGCCTTGCGGATCTGCGGGATCCCGTAGATGCGTTTTTTGACAGTGTCTTGGTCAATACCGAGGATCAGGCGCTGCGCACTAATCGCCTCAATCTACTCATGCGTTTGCGCCAGCTTTTTTTGCAAGTGGCGGATATCTCCCTGTTAGCAGCCGGCAAATAGGCTCCGTCCGACGCGTGCACGAAAAGACGACAGGCGGTCCCGGTGTCTGCGGATAATCCACGCCCGTTGCTTTACACTCTTGCTATGGGGGGCTCCAACGGATGACGCTGAATCTAGAACAACTGCTAGTTAGTGTTGTGGTCGTGGCCACTCTCTTGCTAATCGGGCTGACCACTGCGTGCTGGCGTGCGGTCTCGAATCGCCGCGCATTGGCGGCGCGTGCGCAGGAGGCCAGCGGGCTGGCTGCAGAGCTCGCGGCTGCCCTGGCGCAGCAACACGGGCAGTCTGCTATCGTCGAACAGTTGCACGCGCAATTGGGGGCGCGGGCCGGCGAATTACAAGGGCTGCAAGAAAGATACGAGCGTATCGTGGGTCAGTTGACCATTGCGCGCGAGCAAAGCGCGCGCCTGGAGGTGCAACAAAAAGAACGAGACAACCGGCACCAGGAACAACTTCAGCTGTTAAATGACGCCCGGGACACGCTCAAAAAGGACTTTGAAGTACTCGCCAACCGAATATTTGACGACAAGGGCAAAAGCTTCACCACCACTAGTCGCGCCTCCCTGGAGGATTTACTGCGACCATTCCGCGAGCAAATCGCGGGCTTTCAGCAGCGCATCAACGAGGTACATGACAAATCCCTGCAGGGCAACGCGGCGCTCACGGGCGAGATAGAGAAACTGCGCGCGCTCGGTTTACAGATGAATACGCAGGCCAGCAACCTGACCTCGGCCCTGAAGGGGGATAAAAAAATGGCGGGCAACTGGGGCGAGGCTCAGCTGCAGCGCTCCCTTGAGCTCGCGGGCCTGGTGGAGGGTGAGCACTTCCTCACACAGGCCGCCTTCAAGGATGACGCGGGCAAACGCAAAGTGCCGGATGTCCTTATTTTGCTACCCGATGGCAAGTGCCTCGTGGTGGACAGCAAAGTGTCCCTCGTGGACTACGACCGGGCAGTCGCTGCAAACTCTGACGCAGGGCGCAAAGAGGCGCTAGCTGCCCACGTGCGGGCGGTGCGCAACCATATGGACGACCTGAACATCAAAGACTACGCCAACCTGCCCGGCATCAGCTCGCCGGATTTTGTGCTCATGTTCCTGCCGATAGAGCCCGCGTATATCGAGGCGATGAAGCAAAGCCGTGACCTGTACGACGAGGGCTATCGCAAAAATGTCATTATGGTGGCACACACGACCCTGATGCCCATCCTGCGCGTGGTGGCTAACCTGTGGATGATCGACAAGAGTAATCGGGAAGCGCGGGAAATCAGCGATCGCGCCGGGGCTATTTATAACCAGGTGTGCCGCGTGGCAGAGCGGCTGGAAAAACTGGGCAACGCCATGGGCACAGCACAAACCCATTACAATGACACCGTGACGAGCCTTGTTGGCAAGCAAGGGTTATTTGGCAAAGTGGAGCGCTTCCAACAGTTGTCCACCAAAGCCAATAAAGCCATGCCAACATTGCAGCCGATCCAGAACGAACTCGAAGACGGCAGGCTCAGCGGGGCCAAAGAAGAGAGACTGCCGCCGAACACTGACGACGGCGATTCGAAGATTCGAGCGCTGCAGCCAGATAGCAAACACTGAAACGAGCGTCCCGTTTCGTCGCGCCGTTGTTAGTTATCGCACGAATTAGAGCCAGATCGATAGGCCGCTGTTCTGATGTTATTGGCTACTTTCGAGAATAGCCGAGAACCAAACCCACCAGGAATCTCTCGATGTATGCTCAAATACAGGACTTTGTAGGATCTCAGGTTGAATGAAACTCCGACAATCTTTATGCCATTGATTTAATGGGCACTTGACCGAATTGCATTGAGAAAAGATGTAGGGCATTGTCGCCCTGTATTTGGTCCAGTCTAGAAACTCGCAGGATATTCTAGAAAAGCCCCATTCTATCAACAGGTTACGGTTTGTTACTCCCCTGCGATTGGGCCATGCATCAGGCAGAAGTTAGTACCGCCATGAAAGGCCAAAAATTCGTCGCTTAAAATGAATGCCTGGCAACTCGATAAGGCCATAATCATCTTCAATCCACAACTTTGTCGCATCAGACATCCAAATTCGCAACAGAAAGGGCGTTGTCTTCTATAAAATCACGCCGCGGTTCCACCTGATCTCCCATCAAAGTGGTGAACATCTGGTCGGCTGCAATGGCGTCCTCGATGGTTACCTTCAGCATGCGCCGCACCTCGGGGTCCATCGTGGTTTCCCACAGTTGTTCCGGGTTCATTTCCCCCAGCCCCTTGTAGCGCTGAATGTTGTATCCGCGGCGAGCCTCATTCATCAACCAGTCCAGTCCATCGGCAAAACTGCGCGTCTGTCGTTGCTTGTCTCCGCGCTGAAAATACCCGTCCTCTTCGATAAGGTTATTCAGCGTGTCGCCGAGGGCAGTCAGACTCCTGTACTCACCGGAGGAAAAGAATTCATGGTGGTATTCTGTCTCTGTCTCTACGCCGTGGGCCAACAACTTAACCACCGGGAAGTACAATTGCCGCTCTTGGTCTTTGCGCACCACCACGCGGTAGTCGCTGCCTTTAGCCGCCACGGTTTGTAACCGCTCACTCAGTTGGTCGCAGTAAGTCTTTACCAATGCCTCATCATGCATCTTTTCCTGCATCAAGGGAGCGCTGTAGACCATCTGCCAAAGGACCGGCTCGCTATACAGGCGACTCAGCCGATCTATCGTCGCCACAACAGCTCGGTACCGGCTGACCAGGTCTTCAAGGCCAGAGCCACTGATGGCCGGCGCATCCGGATTCACAAAGATTGAGGCATTGTCCAGCGCGGACTGTGTCAGATAATGATCCAGCGCCTCGTCATCTTTCAGGTATTGGTGTTGCTTGCCCTTGGAAACCTTGTATAAGGGAGGCTGGGCGATATACACATGGCCGCGCTCAATCAGCTCGCGCATCTGGCGGAAAAAGAAGGTTAGCAAGAGGGTTCTAATATGGGACCCGTCTACATCCGCGTCGGTCATGATGATGATACTGTGGTAGCGGAGTTTATTCGGCTCGAACTCGTCTTTACCGATACCACAGCCCAAAGCCGTCACGATTGTCCCGACCTCTGCGGAGCTCAACATTTTGTCAAAGCGCGCTTTTTCCACATTGAGAATTTTACCCTTCAGCGGCAGTATCGCCTGATACTGCCGATTTCGACCCTGCTTGGCAGAACCGCCGGCAGAATCACCTTCGACCAGGTAAATCTCCGACAGCGCGGGGTCCTTCTCCTGGCAATCAGCCAGTTTGCCGGGCAAGCCTGCCATGTCCAGCGCCCCCTTGCGCCGTGTCATCTCGCGAGCCTTGCGCGCGGCCTCCCGCGCCCGAGCTGCATCCAGCATCTTGCCCACCACTGACTTGGCTTCAGCGGGGTTTTCCATCAAGTGGTCGCTGAACTGCGCATGCATCGCTTGCTCTACGGCAGTCTTCACCTCCGAGGATACCAACTTGTCCTTAGTTTGAGAGGAAAACTTCGGGTCGGGTACCTTCACCGAAATAATCGCCGTCAACCCCTCGCGGGCATCATCACCCGTGGTGTTGACTTTCGCCTTCTTCGCCAACCCTTCCTTGTCGATGTAGCCATTGAGGCAGCGCGTCAGCGCGGTCCGAAAGCCGACGAGGTGCGTGCCACCATCCCGCTGCGGAATATTGTTGGTGTAGCAGAAAACATTTTCCTGAAAGCCATCGTTCCACTGCAGCGCCACCTCAACCCCCAACCCATCGGACCCACTCACCTGGAAATGAAAGGGCTTGTTGATCACCGTTTTATTCTGGTTGAGATAATCAACGAAGGCGCCTAATCCCCCATCGTATTGGTACACCTCCTCCTTTGCGCTGCGCTCGTCCTTGAGGATAATGCCGACCCCAGAGTTCAAGAACGCCAGCTCCCGCAGGCGTTTGGCCAGCACATCGAAATGGAACTCTATGTTGGTAAATGTTTCCGCCGAGGGCTGGAAGCGCACCGTAGTGCCCGTGGTTTCGGTGTCTCCGATTGCGGCCAGCGGGGCTTCCGGCGCCCCGTGGTGGTAAACCTGCTCGTACATTTTGCCCTCCCGACGGATCGTCAGGACAAGTTTTTCAGACAGCGCATTGACCACCGAGACACCCACACCGTGCAAGCCTCCGGACACCTTATACGTGTTGTCATCAAACTTTCCCCCTGCGTGTAGCACCGTCATAATGACTTCCGCAGCAGATACCCCCTCCTCGTGCATTTCCGTGGGTATTCCGCGGCCGTCGTCACTGACCGACACCGACTCATCGGGGTGAATAATTATTGTGATTGTCTGACAATGGCCGGCAAGCGCCTCGTCTATCGAGTTATCTACCAACTCGAACACCATATGGTGCAGGCCGGAGCCGTCGTCAGTATCCCCAATGTACATTCCAGGCCGTTTGCGAACCGCATCCAGGCCTTTCAGTACCTTGATGCTTTTAGAATCGTACCTGTTTGCGCTGTCGCTCATGGTTTTTCTTGCTCTCTAAAATCAGGTACTTGGCGCCTCGTGCCGTCAGCTACCCATGATGCTG
>JABSPW010000057.1 GCA_013214285.1 Halioglobus sp.
AATACACCACGCCCTGCCCATGACTACTCCCGCCGATCTTTACGATTCTTTCAGGGTCGGCCTCTATGTCCCGGATGCCCCTGCCATACGCGACAGCACCCGCTTCCCCCGGTCGGAGTCGGCGCGGAAAACCACCTCGCGCCCCTCACCCTGTTCCACCCCTCCAATGTTAATTCTTACGTCCGACAAGGGCAAAGCGCCGAGGCCCCGCTCGGGCCATTCCACCAAGCAAACCGAAAAATCACCAAAATAATCGCGAATTCCAATAAATTCGAGCTCTTCCGGATCCGCCAAACGGTATAAATCGAAGTGAAAAACCTGATTTTGCTCTAATGTGTAAGGCTCTACCAGCGTGTAGGTCGGGCTTTTAACCGCCCCCGTATGCCCTAGCGCGTGAATAAAGCCGCGGCAGAAAGTGGTTTTTCCCATACCGAGATCGCCGTGCAAGAACACCACTAGACCGGCCTCACTTGCCGCTGCCAGTGAACCGCCAAGATCTGCCATAGCAGCCTCGTCCGCGGCAGCCCGCGACCATTTCACGCGCATCAAGCGAGCAATGTCCGCAATATGGGCATAAGGTCCGAGGCAAGAAGGCCTCGCTGCCCATCATTAGCAGCTATGTCCGCCGCCGCGCCGTGCAGGCATACCGCCAGTGCGGCCGCATCCAAGGGCGTCATGCTGTGCGCAAGCAGCGCTCCAAGCACACCACTCAAGACGTCCCCCATACCACCACTGGCCATGCCAGGGTTGCCGTAGTGGCTGAGCAGCGTGTCGGTGGCATCCACAATCAGGGTACCGCTACCCTTCAAGACCACCACTCCGCCCCACCGTTGCTGCAGTTCGGCAGCCGCTGCGAAGCGGTCCGCCTGCACCGCGGCGGTGGAACACCCCAACAACCTCGCCGCCTCTCCCGGATGGGGCGTGAAGACACGGATACCGGCACCGACATTACATTCCCCCGCAGCCAGCCTATTCAGAGCATCCGCATCCAGTACCACTGGCTTACCGCTGTCCAGTGAACGCTGCAATAATTGCACAGACCAAGGAGACGACCCCAGACCCGGCCCCACCACCAGCACATCGGCCGCTGCCAGCAGCGGTGCAAAATCCGCATCTGATGCCACACCCGACGGCATGGCTTCCGGGTTGCGCGCAACCAGTGGGGCAACGTGCTCCGCACGCGTGGCGACGCGCACAAGCCCCGCACCGCAGCGTAATGCTGCTTCGGCTGCAAGGGAGGCCGCGCCGGCCATACCGTAATCACCGCCGACCACCAACACCGTACCATACAGTCCTTTGTGCGCTGACGCAGGGCGCGGCGTCAGCCGCGCCAGCAGCGATTCCAGTTCTAGCCGAACACCGCTGGCAGGGACGGCATTGTAGGCCTCCTGCGGCACACCTAGGTCGGCAAACTGCAGCGCCCCAATGTGGTCCGGGGCATCCAGTGTAAAAAAGCCTCGCTTCATGCCGATAAACGTGACCGTTATATCCGCCCGCACAGCAGCTCCCAAAACTTTGCCGGTATCCGAACACAAACCGGAAGGAATGTCTGCAGCGAGCACTGGTAGACCACTGCCATTGATTTCCTCGATAGCGGCTCCGCAGTCTGCCCGCACAACGCCACTCAGACCAGTACCCAGAAGCGCATCCACAATCACCCCTGCTCCCGGCACCAGCTCACCAAAGGCTACCTCCGGTACGCCATTGGCACGCGCCTGTTGCCGTGCAAGCAGAGCATCACCACCGATTTTAGCAGTATCACCCACGTGTATTACCGTGACATTGATACCGCGTTTATGTGCCAGGTCAGCAATGAGATAACCATCGCCACCGTTCTTGCCAGTACCACAATAGACATACAGCAACGACGGATCCGGCCAGGCATCCTGCAGATATCTGAACGCCGCCTCAGCGGCGCGCGACATGAGCGTGATGGCGGGGATACCGTGTTCATGGATAGCGCAGTGGTCCAACGCACGCGTTTGCTTTGCGGTGTACAGCTTCTCAGCACCCAACATGTCTCTACTCACTTGCATTCGGGACCTGCCCCACTTCTTCGCCGCTGGCTAAGCACACAGTGTCTTAGTCTTAGCCGGAGCCGGTATAGCATGCCAGAATAACTGCCCGCATAGATCGCTTTTCTGTCAAAATTAGTGTTGGATGGATGCAAACGACTCCCACAGCAATACTGACTTACTGCACGTTGGTGGACTGCACACACTGATGCGGCAGATCCGCGGGTGGGCCGATGAGCTCGGTTTCCAGCAGGTGGGCGTCACCGATGTCGACCTGGGCGAACACGAGCGCTACCTCCAGAAATGGCTGGCGGCAGGGTACCACGGAGAGATGGCGTATATGGACCGGCACGGGCAGAAACGGTCGCGGCCTCAGGACCTGGTACCGGGGACTATACGGGTTATTTCCCTGCGCATGAACTACCTTCCCGGAGGGGCGCAAGCAGAGGCTGTATTGGCGTCATCGGAGACCGCCTATATTTCGCGCTACGCACTCGGGCGCGACTACCACAAGCTAATACGCAAACGCCTGGCCGCACTGTCAAACCGCATCGAAGAGGCCGCGGGTGGTGGCAGTTACCGGGCTTTTGTCGACAGCGCGCCTGTGCTGGAAAGAGCAATCGCGGAGCAGAGCGGCCTGGGCTGGATCGCGAAGAACACTATGCTCATCAACAGCCAGGCAGGTAGCTGGTTTTTCCTTGGGGAGATTTATACTGATCTGCCCTTGCCCATTGACCCACCGCAAGGCGAAAAACACTGTGGCACCTGTACTGCCTGCCTTGATGTCTGCCCGACCAACGCTTTTATCGGCCCCTTTCAACTCGACGCAAGAAAATGTATTTCTTACCTGACTATCGAACATCAGGGCAGCATTGATCCAGCCTTACGCCCTCTGATAGGCAATCGCATCTTCGGCTGTGACGACTGCCAGTTGTGCTGTCCATGGAACAAGTTTGCGCAGCTCTCTGATGAGAAAGATTTTCAACCGCGACACGGCCTGGCGGATACGGCACTAACGGAGCTGCTCCTGTGGGACGAAGAGACCTTCTTGGCCAGGACAGCGGGCTCGGCGATACGCCGTATAGGTCACGACCGCTGGCTGCGCAATATCGCAGTGGCGCTGGGCAATGCACCCCGCTCAGCGAAGTCCGTTAACGCACTCATCTCGAGACGCAACCACCCCTCGGCGTTGGTGCGGGAGCACGTCGACTGGGCCTTGAAACAACACAATGTCTTGTGAAGGCGCTATATGCGCTGGATAAAATGCTCCCTGTAATAGCGCATCTCATTAATCGATTCACGAATATCGTCCAATGCGAGGTGGGCGCCAGTCTTGGCCAACCCCGTCTCTAATTCGGGCCGCCAACGCTGCATGAGGATTTTCACCGTGGTCACGTCCAGGTTACGGTAGTGAAAATAGCTTTCCAGTCGAGGCAAATGACGTGCCATAAAACGGCGGTCCTGACAGATAGAATTCCCGCACATGGGTGATACCCCCTGCGGAACCCAATGCGCCAGGAAATCCAGAGTTTCCTCCTCGGTGCGTGCCTCATCGTAGGCGCTAGCCTTGACACGATCCACAAGCCCAGACCGATTGTGGTGTGTCGTATTCCACTCATCCATCGCGGCCAAACGCTCATCACTCTGGTGCACAGCGATCACTGGTCCCTCCGCCAGACTATTGAGGTCGGAATCCGTCACGATGGTAGCGATTTCGATCACAGCATCTTTATCCGGGTCCAGACCGGTCATTTCCATATCCACCCAAATGAGATTAGCTGCACTCTGCATGCGCCACCTATCCTTTCAATCGCGAGAGCTGGCAGTGTAACAAATTGCCTCGACAGACCACTACCAGCGCCGAATAATGTCGACTGATCCAAGGGGCACAAATGACGAAACGCAAACTCAGTCGACAACAGGCCTGGCGCGTCGGCAAAATCCAGAGGGAGCGCGCCCGACGCGCCTCCAAGCGCGATGTGCAGGTGCTCGACGCATTGTCGGCAGGCGACTTGGGGCCAGAGCAGGAGGGCACAATCGTCGCTCATTATGGCGCACAGCTGACCGTGGAGTCGGTGCTTGGCACCATGCAACGATGCCATCTGCGCGCCAACCTCGAGGGCCTTGTCACCGGTGACCGCGTGGTGTGGCGCGCGGGCGAGCCTACGGGGGTGGTGGTGGCGCAGCAGGAGCGCTTCAACGCGCTGTCGCGCCCCGACCCCCAAGGCAAGCTGAAACCCGTCGCCGCCAATATTGATCAGATGCTCGTAGTGATCGCACCCTACCCCGAACCCCACGCCAACCTTCTGGACCGCTATCTCGTGGCGGCAGAAACCATGGAAATCGAGCCTGTGATCCTGCTGAATAAAACGGACCTGCTGACCACAGATTCGCGGCTGGCAGCCAGGGTGAATGCCATGCTAGCGAACTACCCCAAACTCGGTTACCCGCTGCTGCACACGTCGACAAAAACCGGCGAGCAGAGCGAGTTGCGGGCCACATTGCAGGGATGCACCAGTGTTATCGTCGGCCAGTCGGGTGTCGGAAAATCCTCACTCGTGAATGCGCTTTTGCCTGGCGCTGGCATGCGGGTAGGCGATCTGTCTGGGACAAAACGGAAAGGCACCCATACCACTACCACCGCACAATTAATGCACCTTAGTTGCGGTGGCAGCCTGATCGACTCACCGGGTATTCGCGAGTTCGCTCTGTGGCATATGACTAAAGAAGAGGTCGCGCAAGGCTTTCGCGAATTTCGACCGTACCTGGGCAGCTGTAAATTCCGCGACTGTCAACACGCGCAGGAGCCAGGCTGCGCCCTACTGGCCGCAGTTGATGCGGGAGACGTTTCCGAAGAACGACTACACAGTTACCAGCGGATCGTCGGAAGCCTGGAGCATTTTTAACCGCATCGCCATCACCGCGCAGTGGCTAGGGGTTCCCCCATGCGCGTCCGTGCTCCCGGCTTATACCGTTCGTTCCACGCCAAGATGCCGGCGGGAAACAACAGAATGACCGTCGAACCCAGCATAAAATGCCCCATCTCCTCTCCTTTTGCTAAAGAAACGGGATCGGGAAGATCGAGATAATCCACCACCACAGGCTGCCGCGGGGGCGGCGCCATCCGACCCGACCAAACCGTCTCAATACCCGCCACAACCATGGCCCCTACCAGCACCATCGCCATCGGCCCGAACGCTGTCTGAAAATGGCAAACAAGGCGCTCATTGCGGGCAAACAGCCGATCAACCCGTTTCGCCGTCGTGCCATTTACCGAGAACAATTGCCCGGGCACGTAGGTGGTTGCGGTCAGACGGCCCGCCACCGGCATGTGCACCCGGTGATAATCCCTGGGCGATAGATAAATGGTCACGAACTCACCTCCCGCGAACTGCGCAGCCCGCACGGGGTCGCCGCCCAGGAGCTCGATCGCGGAAAACTCGCGGCCCTTGGCTTGCACTAAACGACCGTCGGTAATCGTCCCCAACTGACTAATGGCACCGTCCGCCGGACACAGGACATCTGCGCTGGCCAGCGGTCGCGCGTCCTCCCGCAGGGGACGCGTGAAAAAGGCATTGAAGGTTGGATACGCGGTGAAATCAGACGGCTCCGCTTCGGCCATATCCACGCCGAATGCAGTAATAAAGCGCTCGATCACCCAATTCTTCAACCAGACGGGGCCAGCCAGATCGGCTAGAAACCCCGTGCAACGGGACAATAGGTGCTGCGGCGCAATCACCTGTAAAAAGATAAACAGTTTTTCCATGGGCCGTAGTGTAGGCGCCTCAGTGGTAGGGTGCGAATCTTTTAGAGGTTTTCCTCAGCGAAGGCGGCTAAGCGCGAGCGCACTATGCCATTCACGTGCATTACACCCGCGTGCGGGTATTTTTTACTCTTCTCCACCAGATAGGTCAGCCCCGAGGTCAGGGGTGAGATGTACTTGTTATCGATCTGCGCGAGATTTCCCAGCACCACAATTTTTGAATCTGCACCCACACGACTGATTACCGACTTCAACTGGAATTGGGTCAGACCCTGCGCCTCGTCGATAATGATATACGCATTATTGAAAGAGCGGCCGCGCATGAAATTGAGTGATTTAAACTGGATGTTTGCGCGTTCCTTGACGTAGTTGATGCTACCGTGACACGACTCGTCCGCGCCATGCAAAATTTCCAGATTGTCGTCGAACGCCGCCAACCAAGGCGCCATTTTTTCCTCCTCAGTACCCGGCAGAAAACCGATCTCCTCTGCAATGGGTGGCGTTGACCGCGCAACAATCAGTTTGCTGAACTTGCGCATCTCCAGAATCGCGTGCAGACCATAGGCAAGTGCCAACAAGGTCTTGCCCGAGCCCGCAGGACCCGTCATTACCGTCATATCAACGCCATCATTATCCAATAGTGACATCACCATTGCCTGCTCAAGATTGCGCGGTGCCAAACCCCAGAACCGCTTGTTCATCAGCTTGTCACGACTATCACACCGCAAGTAAACGAAATCCCTGTCGACACGCTTTACAAACGCCAAGAATTCCTGATCATCGTAAACAAACATATTGGCATACGCATCGGGCAGGGACTTACGTGGCACACGGTGCAATGTGCAGTCTCCCTCTCGTAAGGTATCTACTTCACTAATGGTTGACCAGAAATCCCCCTCAACATGATCGTAGCCCGTCGCAAGCAGGTCGATATCATCCAGAACCCGGTCCCGGCGGTAGTCCTCGACGTGGACCAAACCTGAGCCCTTCGCCTTTATACGCATGTTGATATCCTTGGTGACAAGGCAGACAAATTCCTTGGGGTTTTCTGCCTGCAGTCGCAGCGCAACGTTGATGATACGGTTGTCATTGGCCTGATCCTGGTTGCTATCCAGGTAGGGCACCGCGGAATCGCCACTCAAGAGCTGATCAGGGAAAATGGCAAGCGTTCCCGGGAGCGAACCCTCAAGATCGGATACGTTGACAGGCACACCCTCCTGGATCTCCTGCGGCGAGGCGGATTCAACCACTTTGTCAATCATCTGAATTGCGATGCGAGCTTCCCGGCTGACTGTTTTATCATGCCGGTCCTTAATATGGTCCAACTCTTCCAGAACGGTCATCGGTATGACAACGTGGTGTTGCTTGAAAGCGGTTACAGCCATGGGGTCATGCAGCAAGACATTCGTGTCCAGTACATAACTTTTTTTGACAACGGACTTCAGGGATGCCGTTGTTTTTACACGCAGGGTAGAACCTGATTCCATGGAAGCATCCTCGAATGAATCATCAGTGATATGGCGTGAATTAGGACGACGCAGGTGAGGGCGATCAACAGCGCAAAAATCCGACGGTCAACACTCCGATCGGCCCGGTGGCACTCACTTTGCAAGGCCCGACAACAGGCGCTGTCCGGCGTCCGATAAAGCATCAATGGACACGTCCCCGCGGATCCCCTCCCCGCGTTGATTTGATTATTAGGCCTACTTAAGTTGGCTGTCAATGGCGCTGGGGCATAATCACACCGCTTCGCATCATTCCCCCGGAACGCGCTGACAGGTGCAGCAAATTGGGCTACGATGCAGCACTTATCTTATTGTTAAGTCATTCCGTTAATGCTCAGCCAGGACAATTTAGCACAATTAAAAGGGCTGAAATCCCAGATGGAGGCCACAAAAGAACGCGCGGAGGCTGTGATCAAGGGGACGCAGGCGCGTTATGGGTTTGCCGTTCTGGACGACGGCCGCGAGATATTCATTCCTCCGCAGGAAATGCTCAAGGCATTCCCTGACGACCGGGTAAGAATCTGCATCCGGCCTGCCAAGGATAACAGAAGCATCGCCGATATTGAGAAGCTGATCGACAGCCCCTTGACTGACTTCACAGGCCGCTGCGTGCGCAAGGGCAAAGCGATTTTCGTCGAGCCGGACCTACCGCAATTGAATCGCTGGCTTTTTGTCCCTCCACAGGCGCGAAATGGCGCCAAGGAGGGCGACTATCTACGCTGTGCTATTTTGCGCCACCCCATTCGCGACGGTAAACCACAGGCGAAAGTGCTATCGGTTCTCGGCAATGACAGTACGCCCGGTATCGAAAACCGCTACTGTATTTCCAAGTACCGACTTCCTGACGAGTGGAGCAAGTCCAGTCAAGCCGATCTCAAACAATGCCTGTCGACCGACCCAACATCGCAAACACAGCAGCGTCGGGACCTAACGGATCTGGAGTTCATCTCCATTGACGCAGTCAAAACCCAGGACATCGATGATGCTCTGTATGCCGAAATCAGCGAGGACGGGTGGACACTATTCGTCGCGATCGCGGATCCTACGCTGTATGTGCGAGCGGACTCAAGCCTGCATCGGGATATCGCGGCCAGGGGCACCTCCATGTACTTCCACGGAGACGTATTGCCCATGCTGCCGGAAGAACTTTCCCAAGGTATCTGCGCCTTGTCTGAGGGCGTCGACCGTCCGGCCCTGTTGTGCAAGATCTCTGTCAGTGATGCTGGTGAAGTAGGCCAATTCGAATTCATCGAGGCGACCGTGCGATCCAGAGCAAAGCTGTCCTACTATGCCGTGGATCGCTATCTGAATGGCCAGCTAGACGAATTGATGAGTCACGCCACGCCGCTGGAGTCACTGTACCAAGTATACCGAGCGCTGCGCGCCCAGCGCGAAGAAAGTCATCTCGTCATGGAAGATCGGCAAGAGTTTCGCTGGATACTCAATGAGGAGCGGCAGATCGAAGCGATTGAACCCACCGAGAAACTGCTCAGCCAAAAACTAGTAGAAGAGTGCATGATAGCAACCAACTGCTGCGCAGCTCGATTCCTCGCGGAGCATGAAACCAGCGGCCCGTATATATCTCACCCCGGTTTTCGCCACGATCGCCGGGACGAAGTGCGCAAGTTCCTCGAATTGTATGCACCTAATCTCGTCGGGCAGGATACGGACAGTATTGAGGGCTACCGCGATATCATGCGCTACCTAGCGAGTCCCGGCCACCCCTTGCCCCTGCGCAGCATGGCCAACCGACTATTAACACGCGCTCACATTAGTGCGAAACCAGGCCCACATATGGGTATGGCATTGCCTGGCTATAGCAACTGCACATCACCACTGCGCAAATACGTGGACTTCCTGGTGCACATGCAAATCAAGGCACAGCTATCAGGCCTGCCGCCCGCCACACGCATAGATCAGGCGATGCTGGACACAGTGCAGGCGCAGCTCGCAGCCTGTCGCGCCGCCACCTTAGAAGCCGAACGCTGGCTTGCAGGAAACTATCTTACCCGGCTGACCCAGGCTAAGGATGTCACCTTCAAAGCTGTCATCACCCATGTCACAAGCAGTGGCTTCAGCGTGCGACTGATCGACAACGGCCTGACTGGCTTCATCGATTTGCGCAAGGACCCCGAAAAGTTTAGCTACGACAAATGGACTGCAAGCCTCACCAGTACCTCACGCCGCTTCGCCCTGGAGCAGTCAGTGGAACTATCTTTTAGGGGCATGGACAGAGAAGAACGCAACCAATCGCTATTCGCACCTGTGCCAGGCTGTGGCGCGAAAGAGCCGACCGTGAGGGCCTAGTGAATGCGTCGCGAACTGGCAGCTGAGCACAGCCCGGCTGAGCGCAGCCCGGCATCACTTTGCGGCTGATTCAGACTGCTCCCCAAAGCGCTACCGTGTAAGTCAATATGTTCCTTAACCAGGGCCACTAATTGGATCATTTCGCGCACACCCAGGCGTCTAAGGTACTCACCGATCTGTTCATAACTTTCCCGCAGCGCGTCTGCGCTAACGGCACGCAGGGCGTCGACAATCACTACCTCCTCTTCGGAGTAGTGCTCGTCAACAAAGATCAACTTGGTAAAAGCATTTACAATGGCCATCTCAGTCACAGGGCCTATCTGGTCTGATCGGGTCACTTGCAGCCCCTCTCTCTGGCCGCCGCGAGACGCTGGCGACGTTTCTCGATTGTTTTAAGTATGGCCAAGCTACCGGGCGGGCCGAGACCCTTTTCAGGCAATTTTGCACAAAAAGCCAAGCACTCTGAATGAATAGCCCAATTTGGGGCATGCCTGCCCCGCTTGACACACTCAAAATACGGAATGGCCCGGCGTGCGGGGAAACGGGATAGCGTCTCTCACATTCTCCATACCGGTGATATAATTCAGCAAACGCTCGAAGCCCAAGCCAAAGCCCGCGTGCGGCACTGTGCCATAACGACGCAGGTCCCGATACCACCAAAGTTCCTCTCGCAAAGCTTCGTTTAAACGATCGTCTAATACATCGAGGCGCTCCTCACGCTGACTGCCGCCAACAATTTCACCGATTCCGGGTGCAAGCACGTCCATTGCCGCTACGGTCTTCTCGTCTTCATTTAAACGCATATAAAACGCCTTGATATCTTTCGGGTAGTTCATGACCACCACAGGCCGGCCCACGCAAGTTTCTGTCAAATAACGCTCATGCTCGGACGCGAGATCCAGGCCCCAAGACACGGGAAATTCGAAAACTTCTCCGCTGTGTTGGAGAATGCTTACAGCATCGGCATAGTCCATGCGTTCAAAGGGATTATCCAGCACCGCGCGTAAGCGCATCATCACGGTGTCATCAATGCGCTGTTGGAAGAAGGCAATGTCCTCCTCTCGCTCGTCCATCACCGCACCAATAACGTGCTTCAAGAGTTTTTCTGCCAACAAAGCATTGTCGTTCAGGTTGGCAAAGGCGACTTCCGGTTCTACCATCCAGAATTCCGCCAAGTGACGACTGGTGTGAGAGTTCTCCGCGCGAAAGGTGGGTCCAAAACTGTACACCTTGCTCATGGCTAAGCAATATGCCTCGAGCTCCAGTTGCCCCGACACAGTCAAGAACGATTCGCCGGCGAAGAAATCCTGCGTATAATCCACCTCTCCCGCTTCCGTGCGAGGCAGGTTCATCAGGTCCAGCGTACTGACGCGAAACAGCTCGCCCGCCCCCTCACAATCACTGCCTGTGATAATCGGCGTATTGATCCAATGAAATCCCTCGGCATAAAAGAAACTATGTATCGCCTGCGCGAGAGTAGTGCGCACACGGCTGATCGCGCCAAAGGTATTGGTCCGCGGCCTGAGGTGGGCTTGCGTGCGCAAGTATTCGAAGCTGTGGCGTTTTTTTGCTATGGGGTAGGTTTCGGGGTCATCCACCCCGCCAACCACCTCGACCCTAGCCACCTGGATTTCGACCCGCTGCCCTTGCCCCTGGGACTTGACCAGCTCGCCGCTCACGGACACGGAGCAACCGGTCGAGAGTGGCAGGACATCGGACGCATAATTCGCCAAAGAGTCAGGCACTACCGCCTGTATAGGGTCGAAAGACGACCCATCGTGCACCGCCAAAAAGGAAATACCGGCCTTGGAATCGCGCTTACTGCGCAACCAACCCTGCACCTTAACCTGCGTGCCGATCAGGACCTGGCCGGTGAGTAGCGCTGCAATGGGATGGAGTTCAGGCATAGAGTGGCCTTTGGTTGCCAAACTGACGTGCGGGCTAGAGTACCTAAAGCCATTCCACAGCTCCAGACATTACGATACACCCCGCCTCATCCGGTCAGTTTAGATGACACGTAAAAGTCAGAGCGCCGTCTCAACCATCCTCAACCAAAGGTCATAGCTTGTCCAACCATGTCTTCTGATAACCGCCAGAGTCGCTCCACAGCCGCGCGATCAACCGCATAACCCGCCACGCCCGCGTCACCTTCACCGACAGAAGTACGGACAACCTGACAATCCTCAAGATACATGCTGCCATGGCCAGACAGGCTGGCAGAGGTAGCCGCCTAAACAGTGGTCGCTGCACCCTGCTCCACAGACTTAAACTAACGGGCGCCAGCGGCAGGCCGTCTGGCCATCAGCGTGTCGTAGTCGCCGTCACCCTTGTGACGGCTAAGATTGGTAGCGATCACGCCCGGGTGCACCGCGAAGGCGCGCAGACCCAACGCCCGGGTACGCGCATCCAGCCCCACCGTAAACAGGATGTTCGCAGTCTTGGATTCGCCGTAGGATTGCCCCTTGTCGTCATCACGGCCATTGTAATTTGGGTCGGAAAAATTGAACGGGGCGAACTGGTGCCCTGCAGAGCTCAGGTTCACCACTCTACCTGGCGTCGCATCAACCAGCGCCGGCGCTAACAGTCCAGTTAACAGGACATGTCCCAGGTGATTGGTAACAAACTGCATTTCAAAGCCCTGTGCGGTGCGCACCAGTGGACAGGCCATCACTCCGGGATTGTTCACAAGGCGCTTTATTGCAGAGTGGCACAGAAGAATCTCTGCCGCGGCACGGTGAATACTGCCAAAGTCAGTCAAGTCCATGCGCTGCGCACGCAGCTTCGCTTCAGGCTGCTGCAACAGAATTTGCTCCTTTACTTCCCTCAACTTTGCTCCATCACACGCAACCATGATCACCGTCGCACCTGCACCCGCGAGCACACGACAGGTCTCAATCCCCAGGCCGGAGGTGGCACCCGTCACGACCGCATGGGTATTCTCCAGAGAAATACCCTCAATGACCTGATCGGCAGTGGATGTCTGGTCGAAGCGTTGCATGTGATTTTTCCGTCTGTCGTCAACACGCTTGTATTGTGATCTGCTACGGTTATAAATTTAATGGCGCATGCCGCCGCATATCAATACGCAAGATTCACAGGTGGTGCAATGAATGTTGAAGATCGGAAAATTCTCGAGCACAGCAAGTACATCAGCTTCGCCACGCGCAAACGCTCAGGCGATTGGGTTAACACGCCCGTGTGGTTCGCACCTCATGAGGGCAGCTACTACGTTTTCTCCGCCACAAAGGCGGGCAAGGTAAAACGTCTGCGCAACTTCAGCGATACCCGTATCGCCTCCTGCTCGATGACCGGCAAGGTGAGCGGCGACTGGTTTGCCACCCAGGCACGGCTGCTGGATAGTCCGCAAGACCAGCAAATAGCACTGACCGCGCTGCGACGAAAATACGGCTGGCAGATGCACACGGCTGATTTTTTCTCTCGTCTCAGTGGCAAAATGGCACAGCGGGCGTACATCCGCATTGAGCCCTGAGTGCACAGCTCACTGCGCCTGCAATGCATCCAATTGCCTTTGGTAACCGACACTGTCACTGCGCGTCTGGGCGGCCTCGATCGCACGCTGCACATAGCCAGTGGCTAAACTCACCTCACCCAACTGCTCATAGCCACGACCAAGGGCTCCAAGCAGCCGGCTATCGCCGGGGAGCAGTCCCAGCGCGCGCTGATAACTGCTGACGGCTTTGCGCCACTCGCCGGATTCCGCCGCCTCGTCACCCAACCAGGCGTGGTAGAAAGGATTTGCATCCCGGTAGCGCACCAGCTTTTCTTCCCAATACGCTCGCGCCTCATTGCGGCCTTCTAGCTTATACAACACCACCAGGTTGTTCATCGCAGACAATTCCTGTGGATCCAGCTGCAAGGCATACAGGTAGGACCGCTCGGCTGCCCGGTATTGGCCGTTAGACCGGTAAATAGCGCCAAGATTGACCCATAGGTGCGCAGTCGCCGGGCTCAATTGCAGCGCCCGTGCGGCCTGCAGCCAGGCTGCCTCGGTCATGCCCGCGCTCAACGCACGCATGGCACTATTACTATGGTAGAGCGCGAGAGCATCGCGGTCACTGATCTGACGCGAACCCGCAATATCCCGTGACTGCAGCGGATCAATATCCACCATGAACTGTTCGTTCCTGCCAACCTTCACCACGACGTTAATGTGCAACCGAACCGCCACACGCTCACCATCACGCGTCCAGGCAGGACTGATGTCCAACCACTGGTAGTTCGCATTGAGGCCGGCTTCACGGGCCAGTGCGACAAACAGGGACGCATAGGCCAAGCAATTTGCCGTTCCCCGGTGGAACACCTCTTGCGCCGTCCCGTCAGACTGCGGATCATAACGGATCCCCAATGTCGCAGCGCCGCTAATCGCGCTGTGCAGCGTTATCAGGCGCGCACGGTCGCGGGACACATCCTGAGTGTAACGCCGCACAAACTCGGTCATCGCCGAGTCCAGGGCCAACAAATCAGGCGAGGACACCCTTTGGACCACCTCGGCACTCTCAACTAATCGGCCATCCAAGACCAGCGGAGTGAGTGCATCAATCGGACCAGGGGACAGGCGAAAGTCAGCGGCACAAGCAGGCAGCAGCACCAGAGTGCAGAGCACAAAAGCGACATGCGACCACAGGGAGGCCTTACTCGCAGGACACGGCACGGTACTGGGCAGACTAGACAGCATGCCCTGCCGTCAGGATACCGCAGCCAGTGAAGCACCCCATGACCCTGGCGGCCAGCCCGGTGTCAGGCGGCCGTGTGCAGACCGCATTCACGTCCGTCATGGACTTTGGTGGGATCGAAATAGTGCTTACAGGTCGGCAGACCATAGCCCTCCATGTACTCTTCAACCTGCTCATCAGACCAGTAGAAAAGCGGTGCGACCTTCACAATACCGCGCCCGTCATGGGACACAATGTCCAAGGTTTTACGGTGTGCGGTTTCCTCTTTGCGAATACCGGTTAGCCAGATCTCCGGCTGCCAGTCCACAAGCGCACGCTCAAAGGGCTCGAGTTTGACCTGCCGCGTAAACTCCCGATGCCGCTCTTCCTCATCCACGGTCGGAATACCGCCCATCAGGGCATTGCGTCGCTCCGCTGTCACGATGGGCGAATACACCTGTATATTGACCTCGAGGTCACTGATAAGCCGCTCCGCCACGACATAGGTCTCGCGCAGGTTGTACCCGGTGTCGACCCACACCGTGGGCAAGGACTTGTCGAGCTGACTAACCAGGTGCAACATGACGGCAGCATTGCGTCCCATGCTCGTAGTAGCAATCGTGCGACGCCCAAGCGCCAGCGCCCACGTCACTACTTGTTCTGCAGAGGCGTCTCGCAAAGTCGCATTCACACTATCAAAATCCATTTCCACGAGGGCGCTGCACCCGGGTTGCCGATGTCAGGAAGCAAACTCTATAGAATCAAAAAGAGAGTGACAAATAACCACACGGCATATGTATATGCCCGCAAGGGCCATGCCAGGCATCAGCAACGAGACGGCTCAAGCAGCGGCGCGGCCCACCGACCGTTCCAGCTCCGCATGCAATGCCAACAATTGCTCGGTCAGTTTGTGCCGTGGGGCCAGGTCAATCAGGGGACGTCGCTCCCGGTGCGACTCCTTCATCTTCACCGACGAAGAGAGGTAGGCCTGAAACACCGGCAAGCCCTCCTGCTCTAGCTCAGCCACCAACTCACCCGGCAATCGCGCCTGCGCACTGAACTGATTGATAACTATGCCTTCCACCGCCAATTCCGGATTGTGATCTTCCTGCAACTCCCCAATATTATCGAGCAGGGTATACAAACTTTGGCGGGCAAAACTGTCGCAGTCAAAGGGAATCAGCACGGCGTTAGCGGCGATTAGCGCCGACTTGGAATAAAAATTGAAACTGGGTGGCGTATCGATATATACCCGGTCGTACTCGTCATCTAATTTGGCTAACGCATCCCGCAATTTATAAATTTTGTAACGCGACTCTAACTCCTTCTCCATCGCCGACAGCACCGGGCTGGACGGGAGAAGATAGAGGTTTTCATATGGTGTCTCCCAGACAAACGCGTCGGGGTTTTGACGCATCTTGCGGTTGTGCACTGTCTGCCGATACAGCCCGGCGACACCCTGCGCTTCAGCGGGGAACGCCTCCGCGTCAACCTCCCCCACCAAATACTGGGTTGTATTGCCCTGCACATCGAGATCGACCACAAGTGTGCGATAGCCCATAGCCGCCTCAATGGCTGCCAAATTACAGGCGATACTGGTCTTGCCGACGCCACCTTTTTGATTGAATACGACCCGTTTCATCCCTGCTATCCCGCTATCCGACTGAGACGCCCCGAACACGCGTTAGTGTAAACAATGGCAGTCCGCTTTGTCACCGACCGAGGTCATTGGACCGCGGTTTTTTCACCCTGCCAGGCGCCTACCAGATGCGCCGGTAGAGCGATACTATTTCATCGGCATTCGGAATCCGAGGGTTGTTAGCAGGAGAGCCCGATGCCAGTGCCTGGCTCGCCATCAAATCAAGCGAGGAGAACCAGTCTTTCTCGTCAATGCCATACGCGCGAGGACCTGGCACTTGCAGATCTAATGTCAACTCGCGCAGCGCCTGAACCAGCTTGGCACAGGCCATCGCATCACTGTCAGACGGATCGCTGAGACCCATGTAACGCGCACAGTGCGCATAGCGAACAGGCGCTTGGCGCACTGACCAGGCGGTGACCTCTGGCAGCAACATCGCGTTGCTCAGACCGTGTGGTACATGATAGCGCGCCCCGATGGGGCGGCTCATACCGTGTATCAGGGTCACCGACGCATTCGCAAATGCTATACCGCCCTGAGTCGCAGCGAGCATCATCGCCTCACGGGCCGCACGGTTATCGGGCTCATCACAGGCGGTACGGATATTCGCGTAAATGCTGCACATGGCGGTACGTGCAACACTATCGGTAAACGGGTTGGCCCTGCGGCTTATAAAGGCCTCTAACGCGTGACACAGACTGTCAATACCCGTGTCGGCGGTAAGCCGGTAGGGCATCGTTAGGGTCAGCTCAAAATCGACCAACGCCGCCACTGGCATCAGCCCCAACCCCATGCACAGCATCTTTTCCTCGGTCTCGGTGTCTGTGATAACGGCGACTCGCGTGACCTCTGAACCCGTGCCCGCGGTGGTCGGTATGGCGATGATGGGCAGCCCTGAATCCACCTGATGCGGCACCTTGTAATCACGCATGCTGCCACCATGCTCGGCCAGCACGGCTATCGCCTTCGCTGTATCCAGTGAACTGCCGCCGCCCAGGGCTACAACACAGTCATAATCACCCGAACGCACGCTGGCCAGCGCCGCATTAACGCTGTCAGTCGTAGGGTCGGGCACACAGTCGCCGAACAGCCCAACCGCCATACCCGCGACGGCGAGAAGCTCCTGCACCCGCTCGGCATAGCCGCACTGGCGCATAAACGGGTCCGTCACCAGAAACGGCTTCGATAGACCGAGTGTCCGGAGCGTATCGGCCAGTTCAGCGCTAGCGCCGGCACCAACGCGCAGGATACGCGGGAGATTGATCGTGGCCACTGTCATGTGCTGCTGGCACCTGGATTCGCTATGCGGATTGGGAAAATAACACCTTATCACATGGGTCAAACCGCGGGATCACCGCTCTGATCAGCATGGCAGCAGAACCACGAACGCAGCCATGGCAGCACCCAGATAAGCGTGGGCAGTGAATCGGTTGGCATCAGCGTGCTTGTTACGGATCGGATCGACCCTGTGACACGGTGCGCAGCTCATAATGTCGCTCTGTCATTTCTGCCTGCCAAACGTCGAAACGCCCCCCCTCGAGGTCACGGTAAGCCTGACGTATGGAATCGTTGACCTGCGGATAGGCCAGATCACTCCAGGGACAATCACCACGTGAAAAGAACCCGCAAGCCATCGATTCTGTGCCAGGTTTGCAGTGATCGGTTGTGACCAGGGCTCTGAATCCGACATACATCTGATTGATGAAGGTGATGCTCCCCGTCATATAGAGGTGCAACGCGCCTGGCGGTAGCAGAATGCCTGCCTCTTCCTGCAGTTCGCGCGCTGCACCCTCGGCAAGGGTTTCACCCTCCTCGAGAAAGCCACCGGGGATGGCCCACTTGCCGCGCTGCGGCTGCAGATCCCGTTGCACCCAAAGCAGTCGATCACCACAGGCCACGAAAACAGTCACGACGACGCGGGGATAGTCACTGCAGGCCTCCTTGCAGCGGTGACAGAACGCGTGTCCGCGCGCTTCACCGCCCACCACATGTTGCACAAGAGGCCCACCGCACTCCGGGCAGTAGTTAATTTCAGACAAACGTGCACTCCTGGCAAACCTCAAGGCAAGATAGCATTTTGCCTTGGCAAAAGCATTGACGCTATGCTGGCCCAACGGAATCCACAAAGGGATCATCATGACGGACCGGCAAATCCGAGTACAACTGCTGCTAACGGGCAATGAAATCATGAGCGGCGACACGGTGGACTCGAACTCGGCAGTAATTGCGCAACGACTCGGCGAATTGGCTATTGGTGTCTATCGCAAAGTAACGGTAGGCGATGACGCAGTCCTATTGCAGACTGAGCTCGCGTCGATGGTAGGCACCTCAGACCTTGTCATTGTCAACGGTGGCCTCGGCCCGACGGTCGACGACCTCACCGCGGAAGTTCTCGCTATCGTGGCTGGCGTGCCCCTCGAGGAACACCCAGTGGCAGTAGCGCATCTGCAGACGTGGTGCACACGTCGCAATCTGCAATTGAATGCGGCAAACCTGAAACAGGCAATACTGCCAAAGGGCGCCGCGATCGTCGACAATCCCACTGGCAGCGCAATGGGCTTTACAATGTTATTGGGTGACTGCCACGTTATTTGTACACCAGGCGTACCAAGTGAATTGGCTGCCATGCTCGACCTGATCGTAGAGGATCTCGCCAAACGCCTGCCTCACGCACCAGACCGCAATATTCTCCGACTGCAGACATTCGGACTAGGGGAATCGACAGCACAGCAAATCATCAGTGACAGCGTCGACAATTGGCCCCCGGAAGTACAGCTGGGTTTCCGCGCCGGAGCGCCTCAGATGGAAATCAAGCTCAGCGTTCAGCACGGCAGTGCGCTACCCCTGCAGCAGCATTGCAGAGACCAACTGGCGGCACTGTTTGGCGATCACATCATCGGTGAAGGCGATACGCTGCTGGCCGAGCGCGTACTGCAGTTGCTGCGTGAACAGGGTGCCAGCCTGTCAACAGCGGAATCCTGCACAGGTGGCCTGATTGCCTCCATGCTAACTCGCATCCCAGGCGCTTCAGACGGATTCCGCGCGGGCTTTGTCACCTACTCCAATGCAATCAAAACCGCTGTGCTGGGCGTGCAGGAAAGCACTCTGGAAGAGCACGGCGCGGTCAGCGAGGCCGTGGTCAGGGAGATGGCGCGCGGCGCCATGAGGCATTCCGGGGCGGATTACGCCATCGCGGTCTCGGGCATCGCCGGGCCAGACGGAGGCACACCCGACAAACCGGTGGGCACCGTATGGCTGGCCTGGGGTAACCACAGCACCCTTCGCACACATAACCTGCACTGGCCCGTGGAACGAACTCTCTTCCAAACCATGATCGCCGCCGCAGGCCTCGACATGTTGCGGCGCATGTTGTTGGGCATTGACGAAGAACCCGTATACTTCAGCCAGCGCGCAGCGGCGACACCTCAGGGCTGAAGACGTTCAATTTGCCAGCCTCCGGACTCATCCAGCCTATAAACAAAGCGATCGTGAAGCCGGTGTTCACCACCTTGCCAGAACTCTATGCGCTGCGGCACCACGCGGAACCCTCCCCAAAACGCCGGCATAGGGACCTCACCCTCACCAAATCGGTGTCGCATCTCGAGAGCTTTCTTTTGCAAACTGGAACGACTTTCCAGCGGCCTGCTCTGGCGAGATGCCCAGGCGGCAAGCTGGCTCTCGCGAGGCCGCGTCATGAAGTAGCGGCGCGACTCCGCCGCGCTCATGCGCCGGGCGCTACCACCGATGCTGACCTGCCTATCCAGTACATTCCATGGAAAAAGCAGTGACACCTCCGGCCGTTGTGCGATCGCACAGGCCTTGTCGCTGTCGAGATTGGTGTAAAATGCAAAGCCCCCATCAGACAACCCCTTGCATAACACGATGCGCTGCCAGGGCGCGCCGCTGTCCTCGACAGTTGCCAACACCATCGCCGTGGGATCCTGCACACCCGCCCGCACTGCCTGTTCCAACCAAACCTCAAACTGCCGCAGCGGGCAGACATCCAGCATCTGCCGGGTCAAGCCCCCCGCTGTATACTCTCGACGGA